>DATMVI010000597.1:0-4587 GCA_035563275.1 Pyrinomonadaceae bacterium | reverse complement strand
GGGAAGTCTGAAGCTTATGGGGGCGGCGCGGAAAAAGCAAGAAAGGGCGGGGGGTGTCGGGCGCCGGGCGGAGGGGAGAGGCAAGTCGCTTCTCCCCTCCGCCCGGCGCCCGACACCCCCCGCCCTTTCTTGCTTTTTCCGCGCCGCCCCCATAAGCTTCAGACTTCCCCCGCACAACGAATCCGAGGCCGGGCGCAACCAATTTCGGTTGCGCTCGTCGCCGGCCGCCGCAACTTAAACGCGGCCGCCGCGTAGTTACATCGGCATGAAATTCATCGAGACATTGAAGCTGGCGCTCTCGGCCGTGTGGGCGCACAAGCTGCGCTCGGCGCTGACGCTGTTGGGGATGGTCATCGGCGTCGCGGCCGTCGTCATCGTCGTCTCGCTCATTCAGGGCTTCAACGCCTACATCGACGAGAAGATCGCCGGCATCGGCGCGAAGTCTTACACCATCCAGCGCTTCAGCATGGAGGACTGGCAGGACACCGACTCCATCGCCGAGGCCCAGCGCCGCAACAAGGAGCTGACGCCGGAGGACTTCGAGTACCTCAGGCCGCGGCTCACGCTGACGGACAAGTTCGGCGCGGGCGCGCGCCCGTCGCGCTCGCAGGTCAAGCGCGGGTCGGAAATCCTCGACGAGGTTCCGCTCGACGGCAAGATGCCCGTCCTCGGCGAGATCGAGCGCGTGGACGTTGCCGACGGCCGCTACTTCACCGACTCCGAGGACGAGACGGCCGCCCGCGTCGCCTTCATCGGGGCCGACGTGGCGCAGAAACTCTTCCCGGCCTCGTCGCCCGTCGGCGGCGAGATCGTCGTCAACGGCCTGCCCTACCGCGTCGTCGGCGTGGCCGTCGCGAAGGGCACGGTCTTCGGCATGCCGCAGGACAACTTCGTCACCGTCCCGCTCAACACCTACCGGCGCAACTTCGGCGCGCTCATCAACTGGCGCTCGTTCTACATGGTCGGGACGGCCAAAGACGACCTGCTCTTCGACGACGCGGTCGAGGAGGCGCGGATGTGGCTGCGGCTGCGGCGCGGGCTGCAAAAGGGCGAGAAGGACAACTTCGGCATCCTGACGCCGGACGCCATCACGGGCCTGCGCGACCGCCTCTTCGGCACCATCTTCGTCGTCGCCATCGCCGTGCCGGCCATCGCGCTCGTCATCGGGGCCATCGTCGTGATGAACATCATGCTGGTGTCGGTGACGGAGCGGACGAAGGAGATCGGCATCCGCAAGGCGCTGGGCGCGCGCCGGGCCGACATCCTCAAGCAGTTCCTCGTCGAGGCCGCCACGCTGACGTTCATCGGCGGGGCCGTCGGCATCCTGATCGCGTGGCTCTTGGGCCGCATCGTCTCGGCCTACGTTATGCAGACGTACCTGTCGCTGGCGGCCATCGCGCTCGCCCTGCTCTTCTCGGGCGGGGCCGGCATCCTCGCCGGCATCTTCCCGGCGTGGAAGGCCGCGCGCCTCGACCCGATCGAGGCGCTGAGGGCGGACTGAAAAGGGAGTAGACAGTAGTCGGTAGCCAGTAGTGCCCCGCGTTCTTGCTGCCGACGCCGACGCCCGAACGCTTCGCCGCCGAAGCTCTGACTACTGACTACTGATTACTGTCTACTGACTACTGTTTTTATGAAGCTTTTCCGCAGCGACATTTACGAGAACTTGGTGATGGCCATGCAGACGCTGCGCGGCAACAAGCTGCGCTCGTTCCTGACCGTCATCGGCGTGATGATCGGCGTCATCACGGTGATGCTCATCGCCTCGATCATCAGCGGCATCGACGAGCAGGTGAAGAAGGAGATCGAGTCGTTCGGCACGCGCTCGATCTTCGTCTCGAAGTACCAGCCGGGCATCCAGATCGGGCGGCGCTCGCGCGAGGAGCGGATGCGCAAGGAGCTGACCTACGACGACGCCATCGCCATCGGCCAGCTCCCCGCGGTCGAAGTCTCCGTCCCCTTCCTCGACATCACCAACAACTTCTTCGGCCAGAAGATCAAGGTCGCCACGAAGGGCAAGACCTCGGAGGCCGTCCGCCTCGAAGGCACGCTGCCCGACTACATGCGGGCCGGCACGGAAGTGCTGCGGGAGGGGCGCTTCTTCTCGCAGTTCGAGAACGACTCGAACCAGCGGGTGGCGGTCGTGCGCGGTCAGGTGGCCGAGGACTTCTTCCCCGGCCTCGACCCCATCGGGCAGACCATCGACATCGGCGGGCAGGAGTTCCGCGTCATCGGCATCATCGAGAAGCGCGAGCAGCTCTTCGGCGGGTCGGGCAGCAACGACATCAACAACGGCATCTTCGTCCCCTTCAACGTCGCGCGCAAGCTGAAGCCGAACGCCGACGACATCTTAGTCCTCGCCGTCGCCCGGCCCGGCCAGATCGACGAGGCGAAGGATCAGATCACCGACCTGCTGCGCGTGCGCCGGCAGGTCGGCTACGGCGAGCCGAACAACTTCGGCATGGCCACGGCCGACTCCATCATCGACCAGTTCCGCTCGATCACGGGCGGCGTCGCCATCGCGATGGTCGCCATCTCGTCGGTCGGGCTGATGGTCGGCGGCATCGGCGTGATGAACATCATGCTCGTGTCGGTGACGGAGCGGACGCGCGAGATCGGGGTGCGCAAGGCCCTCGGCGCGCGCCGCAAGGACATCCTCTGGCAGTTCCTCATCGAGGCCATGACGCTGACGGGCGCGGGCGGCCTCATCGGGCTCGGCATCGGCTGGCTGCTCACGCTCGTCGTCAAGCTGCTCCTGCCCTCCTACGTCCCCCTCTGGGCGCCCGTCTTGGGCTTCGTCGCCTCGGTCGGCATCGGCCTCATCTTCGGCCTCTGGCCCGCGTGGAAGGCCGCGCGCCTCGACCCCATCGAGGCGCTCCGGTACGAATAAAGAGGTTCGGGTTTCGAGCTTCCGGTTAAGAACGTAACCGCGGGCGGCGGCGAGCCGGTTGAGTGTTGGCTTAACTCAACCGGCTCGCCGCCGCCCGCGGCTACGTTTCCGCCTTTAACTCGGGACTCGGGGCCCGGAACCTCTTTTACCCGCCGAAGATGACGGCGCGGCCGACGGCGAAGAGCATGCCGAGGAACCAGAGCGCGATGACGATGGCCCACGCCGACCCAGACGAGAGCTTGCCGACCTTCCGCAGCCCGAGCGCGGCGAGGAACATGCCGTAGAAGGTGAAGAGGTCGACCCAGCTCAGCGCCGCCCGCAGCGCGGGCGACGTGCCCTCGCCCAAGAGCGCGCCGATGTTGGTCACGACGAGGCCCGCGCCGGGCCGGCTGAAGTCGAGGTCGTCGGCCGACTTCAGGAAGAGCAGGACGACGGCGAGCAGCGACCCGAGCACGGCCGGCGGGAAGCTCGAATAAGTCCAGACCGAGAGCGCCTGCTTGTAGCTGAGGCGGCCGCCCATCAGCGACGCGCCCAGAAGGTAGAGCGCGGAGCCGGCGGCGATGATGATGGCCGTGCCGAAGACGGGCGCGCCGTAGGCGATAGCCTTGCCGACGGAGCCGGTCTGCATCGCCACGGCCTGCTCCTTCTGCTCGGGCGTCATCTGCTCGGTGCGCGGGTTGGTCTCCATGGCCCGGCGCACCACCTCCTCGTAGTTGACCTTCTGGAGGACGAGCACCGTCACGGCGAGCGCCAGCGCGACGAGGGTGAGGCCGGCGACGAGGAAGCGCGGGCGGGCGCGCAGCGCCTCGAAGGCGGCGGCCGGCTCGAAGAAGATGGCCGTCAGCGTCTCGGGCGTGGACATCACGGGGCCGGCGTCAGGGGTCGTTTGGCTCATAGTTTTTTTCGTCCGTCGGGTAAGCTGCTGCGGAGCGGCCGCGGCCGGGGTCTCGGGCGGCGCGGCACACCCGCTTCATACGGGCACGGCGCGCGCTTTGTTTCAAGGCGGGGCGGTTAAAGGCGTGAACCGAGAAAGCGGTCGTCAGCCCTTTGTTTTTACTGAGAGCTGACAACTGATGACTGATGACTTCTCTTCACGCCGACGTGGGCGCGTCGAACCAGCCGGGGACGCGGATGCAGGCGACGGTGTGGCCGGGCGCGACCTCGCGCAAGTCCGGGTCGATCTGCGCGCACTCGGCGACGGCCTCGGGGCAGCGGGTGTGGAAGCGGCAGCCCGAGGGCGGGTTGATCGGCGTCGGCACGTCGCCCTTGAGCACGATGCGGTCGCGCTTGCGCGTCGGGTCGGGGACGGGGATGGCCGAGAGCAGCGCGCGCGTGTAAGGGTGCAGCGGGTTCGCGTAAAGCTCTTGGGCCGAGGCCACCTCGACGATGCGGCCGAGGTACATCACGGCCACGCGGTTCGAGATGTGCTCGACGACGGCCAGCCCGTGCGAGATGAAGAGGTAGGTGAGGTCGAACTCGGCCTGCAAGTCTTCGAGCAGGGTGATGACCTGCGCCTGCACCGAGACGTCGAGGGCCGAGACCGGCTCGTCGGCCACGACGAGTTTCGGGTTCAGGGCCAGCGCGCGGGCGATGCCGATGCGCTGGCGCTGGCCGCCGGAGAACTCGTGCGGGTACTTGCGCAGCGCCGTGCTGGGCAGGCCCACCGCCGACAGCAGCTCGCGCAGGCGCTTGCCGGTCGA
>DATMVI010000596.1:0-3655 GCA_035563275.1 Pyrinomonadaceae bacterium | reverse complement strand
ACGGCGTGCGCGTCGCGCCGCACCTCCTCCGCGAGGTGCGCGACCTCGACGGCCGCGCCGTCGAGCGCGCCGAGCCGGAGACGCACCGCGTCGTGAGCGCCGAGACGGCGCGCGCCGTGCGCGGCATGCTGGAGATGGTGACGCTCAAGGGGACGGCCAAGCGGGCGCAGCTCGAAGGCTACACGGCGGCCGGCAAGACCGGCACGGCGCAGAAGATCGACCCGAAGACGCGCGCCTACTCGAAGTCCAAGCACGTCGCCTCGTTCGTCGGGTTCGCGCCGGCCCACAACCCTTCGGTCGTGATCGCCGTCGTCATCGACGAACCCGTCGGCGCTTACCACGGCGGCGACGTGGCCGCGCCCATCTTCCGCGACATCGCCGACCAGATTCTCCCCTACCTCGGCGTCGCGCCCGACGAAGCGCCCTCGCCGACGCCCGCGCCGCTCGTCGCGGAGAAAGGGGCGGCGGTCGAAGATGACGACGAGGGCACTGAGGCGGACGCCGTCGTGGGCCTGCCCGAGGTGCAGCGGCGCGGCGGGGAAATCCGCGAGGTGGTTTACGCGCCGGCCGGCGAGAGGGCGCTGCTGATGCCCGACCTGCGCGGCCGCAGCGTGCGCGACGTGGCGCGCGTCTGCGCGCAGCTCGGCCTCGAACTCGAAGCGCGCGGCGACGGCCGCGCCCTCGGCCAAAGTCCCGCGGCCGGCGCGCGCGTCGAGACCGGCCAAAGCGTCCGCGTCGATTTCGGCCGGAGCGACTGAAAAGGGGTTAGCGGTTGCCCGTCGTCAGTCAACAGTTAAAGGCGAAAGACTGACGCCCGAGACTCGGTGTCTGACGGCCGGCGACTGCTAACCGGCAACCCGCGGCCACGGGAAGTTGAGATGAGGAACCACAAGGCGCAGGCGATCCCCGCGCACGGCGGGGGGCACGAAGGGGCGGAAATGCGGCGGAGAATCGCCGACTGCCGCGAACGTTTGCGCCGGAAGCGCGCGGCGCGCAGAATAGCCGAACGCGCCTCCCCACAGTTCGGAGTTCTGACGGCCGACGGGCCCGAGACGGCCCCGCTCGCCGTCGCCTTCGAGGCGCGGGGCGGGGAGACCTGAGAGGGCCGGCCCGTCACCGCGGCGCGTGGGGTTGCGGACGCGAAACCTGTGCGCTGGAGGGTGACGGGGCGTGAAAGTCGGGGCAGCCAGAGATTTTATGCGCGCCTTCGCGGAGGCGGGCCGGGAGTTCTTTGACAAGGAAATACAAGGTTTCTCCATCGATTCGCGGTCGTCGGCGCCGGGCGAGCTGTTCTTCGCGCTCTCGCCCGAGGACTACCGGCGGCACTGCTTCACGGCCACGTCCTTCGCCGACGCGCACCGCTTCATCCCCGAGGCGTTCGGGCGCGGCGCGGTCGCGGCCGTGGCGCGCGCCGAGCGCGTCGGCGGCGACGAGGCGTTGCGGCCCTTCGCCGACCGCCTGCTCCTCGTCGAGGACGTGATCGGGGCGCTGCAACTGCTCGCGCGCGGCGTCATCGACCGCTGGGGCCGGCCCGTGGTCGGCATCACGGGCAGCGCCGGCAAGACGACGACGAAAGACCTGACCGCGCACGTCCTCGGCGCGGGCGGGCGCAGGGTCTTGCGCAGCCGCAAGAACTTCAACAACGAGCTGGGCGTCGCCCTCTCGGTCTTGCAGATGGAGTCGGGCGGCGCGCGGCCCGAGGAGTTCGACGTGGCCGTGCTTGAGATGGGCATGTCGATGCCGGGCGAGATCGCGCGCCACTGCGCGGTCGCGCCGCCGGACGTGGCCGTGCTGACCAACGTCGCGCCCGTCCACCTCGAATTCATGGGCACGGTCGAGGCCATCGCCGAAGGCAAGGCCCAGTTGGTCGAGGGCCTGAAGCCGGGCGGGACGGCGGTGCTCAACGCCGACGACGAGCGCGTCGCCGCGATGCGCGCGAAGCACGCGGGGCCGGTCGTCACCTACGGCATCGAGCGCGGGGCCGACGTGAGGGCGCTCGGCGTCGAGGCCGTCGGCGTCGGCCTCAGCCGCTTCCGCCTGCGGGCCGGGGGCGAGGAGGCCGAAGTCGTGCTCCCGATGCACGGGCGCCACAACGTGCTGAACGCGCTGGCGGCGGCCGCGGCGGCGACCCGCTTCGGGGCGCGCGCGCGCGACATCGCCGAGGCCCTGCGGACGGCCGCGCCCTCGCAGATGCGCGGCGAGGTCTTGAGCTTCGCCGAGGGTTTCACGGTCGTGGACGACTCGTACAACTCCAACCCGCGGTCGCTGCTCTCGATGGCCGAGGCGGTCGCGCAGGGCGGCGAGGGCGTGAAGCGCCGGATCGTCATCGCGGGCGAGATGCTCGAACTCGGGGCCGAGTCCGACGCCATCCACCGCGAGGCGGGGCGCGAGCTGGCGGGCCTCGGGCTCGACGCGGTGTGGGGCGTGCGCGGGCACGCGCTGGCGCTCGTCGAAGGCGCGCGCGAGGCCGGGATGGGCGAAGAGGCGGCGCGCTACTTCGAGTCTTCCGAGGAGGCGGCCCGCGAGGCCGTCCGGCTCGTCCGGCCCGGCGACCTCGTCCTCGTCAAAGGCTCGCGCGGCGTGCGCACGGAGAAGGTGGTCGAGGCGCTGAAAGCGGTAGACAGTAGACAGTAGTCGGTAGCCAGTAGGCCCCGCACCGGGGCGCTGACGCTGACACGCTGACGATTCGCGAGAGAGGCTTTCTTCTACTGGCTACTGGCTACTGACTACTGTCTACTAATGATCTACTACATCTTCTACGAGTGGCTCTTCAAGGCGCTCTCGGCCGGCGGCGGGGGCGAGTCCTACTTCGTCAAGGCGCTGAACGTCTTCCAGTACGTGACGTTCCGCACGGCCTACGGCGCGATCACGGCGCTGCTCATCTCGCTCGTCTTCGGCGGCAAGGTCATCGAGGCGCTGAGGCGCCTGAAGTACGGGCAGGAGATTCGCGAGGAGGGGCCGCAGTCGCATCAGGCCAAGCGCGGCACGCCGACGATGGGGGGCGTCCTCATCATCGGCTCGGTGCTCATCTCGACGCTCCTGTGGGCGCGGCTCACCAGCCTCTACGTCTGGATCGTGCTGCTCGCCACGGTCGGCTTCGCCGTCATCGGCTTCGTCGACGACTACACGAAGGTGGCGAAGAAGCAGAACCTCGGCCTGACGGGGAGGAAGAAGCTGGCCGGGCAGCTCATCATCGCCGCCGGCGTGTGGGGGGCGCTGCTGCTGTTCACGTATCAGGGCTGGGCCGACTACTCGTGGAAGCTGAGCCTGCCGTTCTTCAAGCAGACGGTGCTCTCGCGCGTCACGGACATCGGCCCCGTTCTGTACCTGCCCTTCATCGCGGTCGTCCTGCTCGGCTTCTCGAACGCGGTGAATCTGACGGACGGCCTCGACGGCCTCGCCATCAGCGTGACCATCGTCGCGATGTCCACGCTGACGGCCTTCACCTACGTGAGCGGCGACGCGCGGTGGGCCGAGTACCTCGGCCTCGAACACCAGCGCGAGATCGGCGAGCTGACGGTCTTCTGCGGCGCGATGGTCGGGGCGAGCCTCGGGTTCCTGTGGTTCAACGCGCCGCCCGCCGAGGTCTTCATGGGCGACGTGGGGAGCCTCGCCATCGGCGGGGCCATCGGCACCATCGGCGTGCTGACGAAGC
>DATMVI010000595.1:0-9273 GCA_035563275.1 Pyrinomonadaceae bacterium | reverse complement strand
GGGGCCGGGGCGTCGTCGTCGCGGGGGGCGACACGCGGGGCGGCCGGCTCGCTCGCGCCGCCGCCGGCCGGCGTCGTGGAAGTCAGGCCCTCGCCGGGGGCGGGCGGCAGCGTGATCTGTTCGAGCTTCGGCTCGATGGTGATGGTCGGGGCGGTGCGCTCGCCGGCCCCGCGCGCGACGCTCGCCATGAAGGCCTGCTTCTCCTCGGCCATCTCGCGCTGGCGCTGGAGGAACAGCTCGCGGATGTCCTCCGGCATCTTCGGCGGCTTCTCGAACTCCTCCTTCGGCTTGTCCTTGAGGAAGTCCTTCATGTACTCGACCCAGATCGGGAGCGCGCCGCGCCCGCCCGTGAAGCCCGCGCCCAGAGACTTCTTCCTTTCGGGGTAGCCCATCCAGACGCCCGTCGAGTAGGTCGGCGTGTAGCCGATGAACCAGACGTCGGTGTGGTCGTTGACGGTGCCGGTCTTGCCCGCCACCTGATGGCCGACCGACGAGGCCGCCGGGGCCGTGCCGCCGCCCTGCGTGACGCCGCGCATCATGTCGGCCATCGTCAGGGCCACGTACTCGCTCATCACCTTGAAGGTGGTGCGCTCCCACTCTTCGAGGGTGTTACCGTCGCGGTCGAGGACGCGGCGGATGAGGTGCTGCTGGTGGCGCACGCCCTTGTTGGCGAAGGCCGAGTAAGCCGAGACCATCTGGTCGAGCGGCACCTCGGTCGCGCCGAGGGCCGACGGCAGGTAGGGGGCCATCGGCTGGGTGATGCCGAAGCGGCGCACCATCTGCGCGCCGGTCTGGATGCCGACCATGTCGAGCAGGTGCACCGCCGCGATGTTCAGAGACTTGGCGAGCGCGATCCTCATCGGCACGTCGCCGTGGCCGACCGAGCCGTCGTAGTTGTGCGGCTGCCAACTCCCGCGGCGGATGGGCGCGCCCGAGACGAGCGTGTCGGGCGACATGCCCCACTCGACGGCCGCCGCGTAGACGAAGGGCTTGAAGGCCGAGCCGGTCTGGCGGTAGGCCTGCGTCGCCGTGTTGAACTTGTTGAGGTAGAAGTCGTAGCCGCCGATCATGGCGACGATCTCGCCGTTCTTGGCGTTGAGCGAAACCAGCCCGCCCGAGACGGCCGGCACCTGCGAGAGCTCGACCTTGAAGCGGCCGGCCGCCTCGTCGATCTCCCTGATCTTGAACTCGCAGAGGTAGCCGACCTTGAACTCGCTCGCCGGCTGGCGGCCCGACCAGCCCATGTCCTTCGAGGTGACGGTCGCCTCGTAGTGGCCGAACCGCACGGTCGCCTCGTTCTTCGCGCGGTCGACTTTGGTGACGAGGCCCATCAGGTACTCGCCCACGTCGTACTTCTTGGCGAACCAGTCGGGGTGGCGGTAGGCGGCGAGCTGCTGCGGCGTGACGGTGACGGAGTTGTCGGGGTTGAGCTGGCCGACGACCTGATAGGCCGAGCGCCAGCCGCGGCCGCGGTCGTACTCGCGCAGGCCGCGCCGGACGGCCTCGTGCGCCTTCTCCTGCGCGGCGACGTTGATGGTCGAGTAGACCGTGAGGCCGCCCTGCGCGACGCGCGTCGTGTACTTCTCTTCGAGGTACTGGCGAATCTCTTCGACGGGGTAGGCGAAGGCCGAAGACGAGGGCTGCACCGAAGGCGCGTAGGCCGTCTCGTGGAGCTTGATGGGCTTGGCTTTGGCCGCGGCCGCCTCGGACTCCGGGATGAAGCCGTGCTGGGCCATGAGCGCGAGGACGAGGTTGCGCCTCTCCTTCGCGGCCTCCATGTTGACGGTGGGCGAGAGCTGGCTCGGCGCTTTGGGGATGCCGGCGAGGAGCGCGGCCTCCTCGACGGTGAGGTCTTTGGCCTGCTTGCCGAAGTAGGTCTCGGCCCCGGCCTCGAAGCCGTAGGCGCCCGCGCCGAGGAAGATGTTGTTGACGTACATCTCCATGATCTGCTGCTTCGTGTAGAAGCGTTCGATCTGGAGGGCGACGAGCCACTCGTTGACCTTGCGCGTGTAGGTCTGCTCGGGCGTGAGGAAGAGGCGCTTGGCGAGCTGCTGCGTGAGGGTCGAGCCGCCCTCGCGGCTGCCCGTGGTGACGTTCTTCCAGACCGCGCCGGCGATGCGCACGGGGTCGATGCCGTTGTGCTCGAAGAAGCGCACGTCCTCGACGGCGAGGATGGCGTTCTTGACGTTGGGCGACAGCTCCTCGAACCGCAGCGGGATGCGGCGCTCCAAGGCGAACTGGCCGATGACGGTCTCGCCGTCGTCGGCGTAGACGCGCGTCACCACGCTCGGGCGGTAGGTCGCCAGCGCCTTGACCTCGTCGGCGGCCTGCGAGTAGTTGAGGCCGTAGGCGAGGACGATGCCGGTCAGCCCGCCGGCGGCGAGCGCGAGCAGCAGCACGGCGGGGAGCCAGAAGCGGCGCAGCAGTTGGCGGCGCTTGGGCGCGGGGCGCGCGTAGGTGCGGGCCTTGCGGTCGGCGTCGGGGCGCGAATTTTTAGCGGACATGGAAGAACTTGCCTCTCCGGAAGAAACGGGCCGGCGGGCGCGGCCGGCGCGTCGTGCGGCTGCCGCCACGAGCAGCCCGTCGGGTGCGGTCGCGGACGGCGGCAATTATAACCCACGGGGCGCGGCCCGCGCGAGACTCAAAAAGCCGCCGCGCCCCGCGTAAACCGCGCGCGCGCAAAAGCTTGTGATGCCGGCCCGGGGGGGCGGGTGGCCTTGTGCCGGCGGGGCGCGTGCATCTATAATCCGGCCCCGCGCATCTGATTGGTGCGTTTGTTCTTTGAGGGGGCGATAGGTCTCGACAGGGGCTAGGATCGCCGTTCGGATGCATGCCGGGCATTCTACGTCTGCTCGTTAAAAAGCGTAGAAAACCACAACTGCCAACTCTAACGAGTTAGCCCTCGCGGCCTAAGTTACCTTAGGCGTCTAGCGAGCGTCTCGCCGCAAGTCGCTCAAGCGCGCGGAGTGAGGCGTGACCCATTTGAGCTGGCCCGCCGCCTGTGCTCAGGGGCGGCGGGTGAGAAAAAACTGGGCTAGCCGCGGGCGGGGTCTTCGTCGCTTCACTGACCCGCGCGGGGCGAACGCGCCGGAGCAAGTCCGGCAGCAGAGAAGCGTCTAAGCATGTAGATTCCGCCGGTATCGGCCTTTGGACCCGAGTTCGATTCTCGGCGCCTCCATTTCGGTAAAGCAGGAACGGTTACGAAGCGGCCGGCCCGACTCGCCTTGTGGTAACATCGCGTGAGTCGGGCCGGCTGCTTTTTTCTGTTCAGACTCCCACCGCGAGGAAATTTTCTATGAGTGCCAGAACCCAACTCGTCACCGCCGACGAACTCCTCAGGATGCCGCGCGGCCGCTTCCGCTACGAGTTGGTAGAAGGGGAACTCAGGGCGATGTCTCCGGCGGGCAGCGAACACGGCGCAGTCGTCATCAACATCAGCATCCTTCTCGGGTCACACGTCAAGGCGAACAACCTCGGCGTCTGTTTCGGCGCGGAGACGGGCTTCAAGCTGGCCTCCGGGCCGGACACCGTTCTCGCGCCCGACCTTGCGTTCGTGAGGCGAGAGCGCATCCCGCCCGGCGGCCTCCCGAAGAAGTTCTGGCCGGGCGCGCCCGACCTCGCGGTCGAAGTCTTAAGCCCGGGTGACACTTCCGGCGAAGTCGAAAAGAAGGCGGGAGACTGGACGGCGGCGGGCGCGCGCCTCGTTTGGGTCTTGAACCCGAGGCGGCGCGAGGTCGCCGTCTACGGCTCCTCGGGTGATGTCTTGATTCTCAACGAGCGTGACGAACTCGACGGCGGCGAGGTCGTGCCCGGCTTCCGCTGCGAGGTGTCGGAGCTTTTCGTCTGAAGGTCTTAATCGTCTGGATCGCAACCTGCCCATCGGAATCTTCGACAGCGGCGTCGGCGGCCTGACCGTCTACCGCGCGCTGCACGAGCGGCTGCCGGCCGAGCGCTACGTCTACCTCGGCGACACGGCGCGCGTGCCCTACGGCACGAAGTCGCTCTCGACCGTCGAGCGCTACGCCGTCGAGAACGCGCGCTTCCTCGAATCGCGCGGCATGAAACTTCTGGTCGTGGCCTGCAACACGGCCTCGGCGCTGGCGCTGCCCGCCGTCCGCCGCAGCGTCTCCGTCCCCGTCGTCGGCATGATCGGGCCGGGCGCGCGCGCGGCCGTCGCCGCGGCCGGGGGCGCCACCGTCGGCATCATCGCCACCGAGTCCACGGTCAAGAGCGGCGCCTACCGCCGCGCCGTCTCGCAGCTCGCGCCCGGGGCGCGCGTCGTCGAGCGCGCCTGCCCGCTCTTCGTCGCGCTGGCCGAGGAGGGATGGGCCGACACCGAGGTGGCCCGCCTCGTCGCCGAGCAGTACCTGAGCGACCTGCGCGGGGCCGCTCCGGGCGCGCTCGTCCTCGGCTGCACGCACTACCCGATCCTGCGCGGCGTGATTCAGCAGGCGGTCGGCGCGGGCGTCCGGCTGATAGATTCGGGCGAGGCGGCGGCGCGCGAAGTCGAGGAGGTGATCGGCCGCGAGGGCCTGCGCCGCACGGCCACGCAGGAGTTGCGCGACCTGCGCGAGGCAGGTGCGCGCGCGCGCGTTTTGTGCGATGATTTAGACCACTTTTACGTGACGGACGCGGCCGAGCGCTTCGCGCACGTCGCCGAGAGGTTTCTGGGGAGCGCGCCCCGCCGCCTGGAGGCCGTCGAGGTCTGGGGTCACGATGAGCTTCACACCCGCTAACGAGCCATTCAAGCGCACGGACGGCCGCCGCGCCGACGAGCTGCGCCCCGTGCGCGTGACCCCCGACTTCATGCCCTACGCCGAAGGCTCGGCCCTCATCGAGATGGGGCAGACGCGCGTCATCTGCACGGCCACGCTCGAAGAGCGCGTCCCGCCCTTCCGGCGCAACACCGGGCAGGGGTGGCTGACGGCCGAGTACGCGATGCTGCCGCGCGCCACCGCGCAGCGCACGCAGCGCGAGACGGGGCGCGGCGGCCCCGGCGGGCGCACGCACGAGATTCAGCGGCTCATCGGCCGCAGCCTCCGCGCCGTCACCAACCTCGCGCTCCTCGGCGAGCGCACCATCACGCTCGACTGCGACGTGCTGCAGGCCGACGGCGGCACGCGCACGGCCTCGATCACGGGCGCCTACGTCGCGCTCGCCATCGCCTGCCGCCGCCTCGTGCGCGACGGCCGCGTGGCGCGCTCGCCCGTCGTCGGCGAGGTGGCCGCCGTCAGCGTCGGCCTCGTCGGCCCCACCCCGCTGCTCGACCTCAAGTACGACGAGGACTCGCGCGCCGAGGTGGACATGAACGTCGTCTGCACCGGCGAGGGCCGCTTCGTCGAGGTGCAGGGCACGGCCGAGGGCGCGGCCTTCACGCGCGAGGAGATGGACGCGCTGCTGGCGCTGGCGGGCGGCGGGCTCCAGACCCTCTTCGCCGCGCAGCGCGCCGCCGTCGCGCAGGTCGGGCTTTAGGCCCGCAACGTCTCTCCCGTTTGGACGACACCTACCGCATCTAAGGAGTTGAACGAGATGTCTTGCACCCCTCGTCTCGCGGCCCGCGTCGCGCTCGCCGTCGCCGCGCTCACGTTCGTCTTCGCCGCCCACCCGCACGCCCGCGCGCAGGCCATCGGCGCGCACCGCGGCGACATCGGCGGCACGGGCGGCGACCGCACCATCCGCGGCCGCATCCTCAGCCCCACGGGCAAGCTCCCCGCGACGCGCATCCGCGTCAACCTCGACAGCACCAACTCAAGCGGGCGCTCGGCGACGGCCGACCCGGACGGCAACTTCTACTTCAGCAACCTCGAAGTCGGCTCCTACACCCTCACCGTCGACGCCGGCAAGGAGTACGAGGCCGTCCGCGAGCCGGTCTACATCGGCGGCGCGCAGCAGACCATCAACCCGATCCTCTACCTGCGGGTCAAGCCCGAGGCGCACCCGGCCCTCGCCGGCGTCCCGGGGCCGGCCGTCGCCCTCTACCTGAGGGGCGTCGAGGCCGCGCGCAGGAACGACGCCGACGCGGCCGTCGGCCACTTCGAGCAGGCCGTCGCGCAGCACGCCGCCTTCGGCCTCGCCCACCGCGACCTCGGCGCGCTCTACCTGCGCGCCGGCAAGTTCGACAAGGCCGCCGAGTCGCTCAAAGCCGCCGTCAAGGCCATGCCCGACGACGCCGAGGCGCGCCGCGACTACGGCGTCGTCCTGCTTGAGAAGAAGGAGTTCGGCGCCGCCGAGGAGCAGCTGCGCGCGGCCCTCAAGGCGATGGACGAGTCGGCCCCCGTCCACATGTACATGGGCGTCGCGCTGATGCGCCAGCGCAAGCTCGACGACGCCGAGCGCGAGCTGCGACAGGCCGTCAAGCTCGGCGGCGAACGCATGGCGCGCGCGCACTACTACCTCGGCGGCATCTACTGGGCGAAGAACGAGTTCAAGCGCGCGGCCGACGAGCTGGAGACCTACCTCAAGCTGACGCCGAAGGCGGCCGACGCCGAGCAGGTCAAGGCCTCGGTCAAGCAGCTCCGCGCCAAGCAGTGACGCGGCCGGCGCCGGACAACGGGCGCGGCGCGGCGCGGCATCTGAGGTCAGTACCGGCGGGCGGCCCGCCCGAGGAGTTTTAAAAGTATGCGACGAGTGAGAATGCTTGTGACGTTGGCCCTCGCGCTCTGCGGCGCGGCCGCGGCCGCGCGCGCGCAGGAGCCCTACGTGAGCGGCACCGACCGGTACTCGGTCGAACTGCCCTCGCAGGCGTGGAAGGCCAGCCCGCGCTCGGACGGCGTCCACCAGCACATGGAGTTCGTCAACAACGGCGACCGCGCCGACGGCTACCTGCGCGTGCGCCGCGAGGTGCTCGACGCGGACACCTCCCTGAGCGAGGCGGCCCGCCGCGAGGCCGACCTCAAGCTCCGCTACCTGCCCGGCTTCGTCGGCGGCAAGGAGGAGCGCTTCACGGGGAGCCTCGGCGGCATCGTCTACTCCTACGAGTACACGAGCGCGGGCAAGCCGATGGCCGGCCGCATCTACTTCCTCAAGGCCGACGACCGCACCGTCTACCTGCTCCACTTCACCGGCCGCAGCGAGCGCCTGCTCCGCATCCGCAACCAGACGGACGCCATCGCCCGCAGCTTCAAGCTCAAGCAGTAGTCAGTAGTCAGTAGACAGTAGTCAGCAGCGCTCCGCGCCGAGGGCGTTGACGCCGGAGCCCTGACGGTTCGAGAGAGAAAGTATTTCTACTGTCTACTGACTGCTGGCTACTGTCTACTCTCTTTTATGCCTTTAAAGCTCGCGCCCGGCCTCTCCATCGCCAAGTCGCGCATCGACGGCCGGGGCTGCTTCGCCACGCAGCTCTTCCCGAAGGGGCGGAAGATCGCCGAGTACGCCGGCGAGCTGATCTCGCGCCGCGAGGTGGCCCGCCGCGTCCGCTCGCGCCGCAAGCACCGCATCTGCGCCGTCAACTACTACTGGAGCATCGACGGCGCGCGCGGCGGCAACGGCACGCACTACATCAACCACTCCTGCGAGCCGAACAGCTACATGCGAATCACCCGCGGCCACCTCCTCTTCATGGCCCTGCGCGACATCCGACCCGGCGAAGAGATCACCTGCGACTACATCTCCACGCACCACCCGGACGACTACCGCTGCCGCTGCAAGTCGCCGGGCTGCCGCGGCACCATCAATCGACGGTCACGAAGTCGCCGGTGAACTCGGCCATCGGCTCGACGCTCAACACGCGCCAGCCGCCGCCGTCGGTCGGCTCCAACTTGGCCCACGCCTTCAGCTCGGCGCTGTAGCGAGCCGCCTGAACTGCTCGGAGGCGCGGATGGCCTCGACGTAGGCGGGCGGGCGGGCCTGAGGTAGTAGACGGCGCCGCCTGCGACGAACAGCAGCACGCAGGCCGGCGCCGCGAGCGCGCCCGCGGAGCCGCGCCGCGCCTCGGCGGGCGGAGGGCCGGCCTCGTTCATCGTCCCGCAGCGCGGGCAGGAGGGGTTGGCGCGGGCGAGGTAGACCAAGCCGCAGCGGTCGCATTTGAGGCTGTTCATGGTGTTCTGCTTCGGGGTTGGCGGGTGAGGGTGAAGCGCCGGGCGCGGCTCGGTTCACAGCCGCGGGAGCGTGAAGCTGAACTTCGAGCCGCGGCCCGGCTCGGATTCGAGGGCGACCGTGCCGCCGTGCTGCTCGACGATCTCGCGGACGAAGGAGAGGCCGAGGCCGGTGGACTCTTCCTCTTTGACCCTCCCGTCGCGCGCCACGCGGTAGAACTTCTCCCAGACCTTCGGCTGGTCTTCGGGCGGGATGCCGTAGCCGCGGTCTTCGACCGTGAGGCGCACGGCGTCGGCTTCGAGCGCGGTCGAGAGCGTGACGGTGGTGCGCTCGGGGCTGTACTTGATGGCGTTGTCCACGAGGTTCGAGACGGCCTGCGTGATGAGGGCGCGGTCGGCGGCGACGGGCGGCAGCCGCTGGCCGTCGCGCTCTTCGAGCCGGATGCGCTTGCGCCGCGCGGCCGCGTGGAAGTTCGCCACCGCGTCGCGCACCACGTCGCCGAGGATGAGCGGGGCCATCGTCACCTCCTGCCGGTCTTTCTGTTCGAGGCGGGCGACCGAGAGGAAGGTGCTGATCATGCGCGACATGCGCTGCGACTCGGCGTGGATGATCGAGAGGAACTCGCGCGACTCGGCCGGCACCGACTCGTCGGCCATCAACAGCTCGGCGAACCCGTTGATGCTCGTGATCGGCGTCCGCAGCTCGTGCGACATCAGCGAGAGCATGTCGCTCTTCAGCTTCTCGTACTCCTTCACGCGCGTCACGTCGCGCGCCGTCACGGACAGGCAGAGCGGCGTCGCGGCCGGCGCGGCCTCGGCCCGCTCGGGCTTCCCGCCTTCCCCCGCGCCGACCAGCGCGATGCGGAGCGCGAGCGTCTGCCCGCGCTCGTGGAAGGTCAGCTCGCGCTCGTAGGCCTGACCGGTCTGGAGGACGCGGCGGACGGCGATGGCCGGCTCGTCGAAGACGCCCGTGCGGAAGCGCCCGAGCAGCCCGAAGAGGTCGAGCGCGCGGCACTCCGCGGCGCTCACGCCCGCCGCTTCGAGCATCGCCGGGTTGACGCAGGCCAGCGTGCCGTCGAGGTAGGCGACCGCGTGCGCGTCCGCCGCCCCTTCGAGCACGCGCGCCGCGAAGCCCTGCTCGGCGAGCAGGCCGCTCACGACGCCGAAGGCTTCGAGGCGCTGGCGCGCGGCCGCGTGGAAGTTCGCCACCGCGTCGCGCACCACGTCGCCGAGGATGAGC
>DATMVI010000594.1:0-4348 GCA_035563275.1 Pyrinomonadaceae bacterium | reverse complement strand
GGCGGCGGCCGCGCGTGCGCACGCGCGGCCGCCGCCCTTTGCGGACTTCGCGGCGGGCTTCGCCCGGGCGCGCGCGGCCGAACAGCCCGCAAGTTGAAAGGCTCGTCCCGGCGTGCAATTATGAAAGTAACTTCCGGGCGGAACTTTGGAGGCGAGGCGTGATAGCGCGAAAAGGGATGATTGCTGCACTATGCGCGGCGTTCGCTCTGGCGGGCTGCGGCGGCGCCGGGATGACGTACGACGGGCCGGGGGCGCGGCCGGCTTCGACCCCGCGAGCCGTCCCCGCCGACACGCTCATCTCTCTGGAGCGGACCGAGTGTTTCGGAACCTGCCCGGTCTACAAGGTGACCATCTCCGCGGACGGGACGGTCACCTTTGACGGTAAGCGGCTCGTCGAGAAGACGGGGGTCGCCGAGGGGCGCATCAGCCGGGAAGAGGTCGGGGAACTGATCGCGGGCTTTGAGGCGGCGAACTACTTCTCCCTCAAGGACGCCTACACCCCCGACTCCGGCCACTGTCCCGAAGTCGCCACCGACCACCCCTCGGCCAACACCTCCATCAGGGTCGGCGGGAAATTCAAGTCCGTGCAGCACTATCACGGATGCACCGGCTTGAAAGAAGAGTTGAAAGACCTGACCGCGTTAGAGAACAGGATTGACGAAATCGCCAACACCCGGCAGTGGATCGGGGCGGCGGCGCGGTAAGAGTTCTCGACCCGCGCGCTGAGGGCGGCGAGGGGCGGCGCGGTCGGAAATCACGACGCGCGTAACGAATCAGGGAGACCCGGGAGGGGACGGCCGAGATGCGAGTTCTGGTCACGGGCGGGGCCGGTTACATCGGCAGCGTCGTCACCGAAGAGTTGATCGCGGGCGGGCACGAGGCGGTGGTCTACGACGACTTGTCGAAGGGCCACCGCGGCGCGGTCGCCCCCGGCGCGGCCTTCGTCCGCGGCGACCTCGCCGACGGCGAGACGCTGCGGCGCGCCCTCTCCGAGCACGCGGCCGAGGCCGTCATCCACATGGCCGCCTCGTCGCTCGTCGGCGAGTCGGTCACAGACCCCGCGAAGTATTACCGCAACAACGTCGCGGCCGGCCTCTCGCTGCTCGAAGCGATGCGCGCGTGCGGCGTCTCGCGCCTCGTCTTCTCCTCGACGGCGGCCGTCTACGGCGAGCCTGAGAAGCAGCCCATCGAGGAGACCGACGCGGTCGCGCCGACCAACCCCTACGGCGAGACCAAGCTCGCCTTCGAGCGGGCGCTCGCGTGGTACGAGCGGGCCTACGGCCTGCGCTACGCCTCGCTGCGCTACTTCAACGCGGCCGGAGCGACCCGCCGCTGCGGCGAGGCCCACGACCCCGAGACGCACCTCATCCCCATCATCCTTCAGGCCGCCGCGGGCCGCCGCCCGCACGTCGAGGTCTACGGCGAAGACTACCCGACGCGCGACGGAACCTGCGTGCGCGACTACATCCACGTCGTAGACCTCGCGCTCGCGCACGTCCTCGCGCTCGGCATACTCGGCGAGCGGAGCGCCGTCTACAACTTGGGCTGCGGCGGCGACGGCTACACCGTCCGGCAGGTGATCGAGGCGGCGCGCGAGGTGACGGGGCGCGAGATTACGGCGCGGGTGGGGCCGCGCCGGCCCGGCGACCCGGCCGTGCTCGTCGCCAGCTCCGACCGCATCAGGCGCGAGCTCGGCTGGGAGCCGCGCCACCAGCAGCTCCACGCCATCATCGGCTCGGCTTGGGACTGGATGCAGGCCCACCCGAACGGGTACGCGGACTAAAAGAGTTTCGGGTTGCGGGTTTCGAGTTGCGAGTTAAAGCGCAGACCTGTCTTTAACTCGCAACTCGAAACCCGCAACCCGAAACTCTTTTAGTCCGTGATGTCGGGCCGCCCGACGCCGAGGGCGTCGGCGACGCGGTTGATGTAGTTGAACCACGAAGCGATGAGGGTGATCTGGAGGATGCCGCGGTCGTCGAAGCCGGCGGCGCGCAGGCGTTCGTGGTGCGCTGGCGTGACGCGCGTGGCGTCGCGCGTCAGCTCGGCCACGTAGTCGAGCATCACGCGGTCGGGCTCCGCGAGCGGGGCCTCGCGGTAGTCCTCGCGCAGCGCCTTCATCAAACCCTCGTCCAGTGTCACGCGACGCAGAAACTCTGCGTGGGACTCGATTCAATAGTGGCAGCGGTTGGCGGCCGAGACGACCGTCGCGATCATCTCGTGCTGCGCGCGCGAGAGCGGCAGCTCCGGCGACATCAGCGCGCCGAAGGTCGAGAAGGCGTGGCGCAGCGCCTCGGGGATGAGGCTGTGCGAGGAGACGATGCCGGCCGCCTCGCCCGCGTCGACGGCGTGGACGGGGTCGGCGTACTCCTTCGGGTAGAGCGCGCGCGTCTCCTCGAGCGCGCGCCGCAACTGCTCGCCGGCCTCGGGCGCGGTGATGGTTTTGATCCAAGTCATCTGGGCTAGTCCTTCCTTTCAATCGCTCCCGTGTTCCGCCCGCGGAAGAAGATGAGGTAGAGCGGCAGGCCCGCCGCCGTGACGGCCGCGCCGAGCAGGGCGCGCCGCGGATTATTGCCCGCGAGCAGGACGACGAGCAACGCCACGAGCGCGAGGAAGACGGCCGGCGTCAGGGGGTAGCCCGGCGTCAAAAAGCCGGCCCGCGCGCCGCGGCCGCCGCCGCGCCGGAAGACGTAGACGCCCGCGACCGTCAGCCCGAGGAAGAGCACGACGACGGGGACGAAGTAGCCGACGATCTCGTCGAAGCTGCCCGCGAGGACGAAGGCCGAGGCCAGCGCGGCCTGTATCGCGATGGCGAGCGCCGGCGTCTTCGTGCGCGGGTGGACGCGCGCCACCGAGGGGAAGAAGACGCGGTCGCGCGCCATCGCGTAGTAGACGCGCGGGGCCGACATGATGACGCTGGCGAGGCTGCCGGCGACGGCCACGATCACCACGCAGGCGAACGCCCCGCCCCCGTAGCGCCCGAACAGCGCCTCGCCCGCCTGCGCCGCGAACGTCTCGGCCGACTCGACCCGCTCGGGCGGCACGAGGTAGATGAAGGCCGCGCTGGTCAGGACGTAGACGGCCGTCACCAGCAGCACGCCGTAGACGAGCGCGCGCGGCAGAGTCCGCACGGGGTCGCGCACCTCGCCCGCCAGCTTGCTCAAGTCCCACCAGCCGCCGAACGAGAAGAAGGCCGCGACCAGCCCGCCCGCCAGCGCCGCCGGAAGCGGCGCGGAGCCTGCGCGCTGCGCGACGAACGGCGAGAAGTTCGACCAGTCGCCGAGGCCCAGCACGAAGCCCCACGCGAGCACGACGCCGAGCAGCCCGAGCTTGAGCGCCGTCAGCCAACGCGTGAGCCACGCCCCGACGCGCACGCCCGCGACGTTGGCCGCCGCCAGCAAAAGGATGGCGGCGACGCCGACGGCCTTCGCGCCCGCGGGCGTCAGCCCCCCGGCGTAGGCGGCGTAAGCGCCGAGGCCCGCGGCCAGCGCCGCCGTCAGGCCGGGGTCCATCACGACGAGCGCCATCCACCC
This sequence comes from Pyrinomonadaceae bacterium, assembly GCA_035563275.1. Lineage (GTDB taxonomy): Bacteria > Acidobacteriota > Blastocatellia > Pyrinomonadales > Pyrinomonadaceae > QHXN01. The sequence continues at coordinate 818 of DATMVI010000594.1, read as the reverse complement.
GTAGAGGAAGGCGAGCCACTCGCCGTAAGCCTCGCGCAGGTAGACGTAGCCGCCGCCGGCTTCGGGGAAGCGCGCCGCCAGCTCGCCGTAACAGAGCGCGCCCGAGAGCGCCATCGCCCCCGCCACGAGCCACACCGACAGCAGCCAGAAGGGCGAGCCGACGGACTTCGCCATCCCGGCCGGCGTCAAAAAGATGCCGACCGCGATCACCTCGCCGACGACGACCGCCGTCGCCGTCCGCAGCCCGATACGCCGCTCAAGAGTCATAAAATTCAGTTCCGAGTTCCAAAGTCAAAGACGGGCAGGCCGTCTTTGACTTTGGAACCCGGAGACTTCTTAGAAGGTCAGCCGCGCGCCGAGCTGGAGGGCGCGGGGGCCGCCGGAGCCGAAGACGCCGCCGGCGGTCGTGACGGGGCGGCCGAAGCCGGACGAGCGGAGGAAGCCGGGGCTGGCCGGGTCGTTGCTGTCGCGCACGAGCACGTTCGAGAAGCCGGAGTAGTTGACGTTCGAGACGCCGAGCACGTTCGTCACGTTAAAGAGGTTGAAGACCTCGACGATGGGCTCGATGCGCACGCGCTCGCCCAACTGCACGGGGCGCGAGAGGCGCAGGTCGAAGGAGTTGAACGAGTCGCCGAAGCGCAGGTCGTCGCGCACGAGCGGGAGCGGCTGGCCGCCGACGCCGCCCGCGGCGTTCAGTTCCGCGAGGTAGCGGTTAAGCTCGGCCGCGGTGCGGAAGAGGCGGCCGCCGGCGTTGCGCTGGAGGCCCGGCAGGCGGAAGCTCGCGTCGGGCAGGAGGATGTCCATGGGGACGCCGGAGG
>DATMVI010000593.1:0-6319 GCA_035563275.1 Pyrinomonadaceae bacterium | reverse complement strand
GCGCGCGCCGCGCGAGCGCCGCAGGCCGACGCTGGCGCGCGCGCTCGGCCTCGCCGACACGCTCGAAGGCTTCCGCTACGTCTGGCGTCGGCCGCGCGTCTTCGCGCTGATGATGGTCAAGCCGGCGTGGGGCATCGGCGGGGGCATCCTCGCCCTGCTGGCCGTCTTCGGCGAGCGCGTCTTCCCCGTCGGCGGCAGCACCGCGCGCGGCATCAGCATCCTCTACGCGGCCCGCGGCATCGGGACGGCCATCGGCCCCTTCGTCGCGCGCCGCCTCGCGGGCGAGACGCGCGCGCCGATGGAGCGGGCCATCGGGCTGTCGTTCCTCGTCGGCGGCCTCTTCTACGTCGGCTTCGGCGTCTCGACGAGCTTCGGGCTCGCGCTCTTCCTCGTCGCCGCGGCGCACGCCGGCGGCAGCGTCCTCTGGATGTACTCGACCGTGCTCTTGCAGCAGACGGTCGAGGACGACTACCGCGGCCGCGTCTTCGCCGCCGAACTGATGCTCTTCACGCTGACGATGGCCGCCTCGAACTACTTCACCGGAGAGGCCCTCGACCGCTTCCACTACTCGCCGCGCGCCGTCACGGCCGCCATCGGCCTCTTCTTCTGCCTCCCCGGCCTGCTCTGGCTGCTCACGCGCCGCTGGCGGGACAAAGAGCCGAGGGGCGCGTGACGAAGCCGCGGCCAAGCTCGCCTTTTCCGGCCCCGCCCCTTTATCATCAACCTCCCGCCGACGAACCGACTCTCGACGACGCGGGGCCTTTCAGGCGGGTTCAGGTTCGCGCGGTGGGTCGGCGGTCGCGGCGGGCTGCGGCATCGTTTACGCGCCGGCAACGGGGCCGGCGCGCGCGGGTCGCGAATGGACGAAGCGGGCGGCGAACGCTAGGGGGTTTTTACGTCAAAAGAGCCTCGCATGGTCGAGCACGGTTACCAGCTCACGAACGTCGTCGAGGCGCTGCGCGCGGAAGGCGACGTGGCGGCCGGCGACTTCGCGAACGAGGCGTGGTCGCGCGCGCGCGCCGTGGAGCTGGCGCGTTACTGGTCGGGCGCGGAGGCCCCCGCGCACCGGCGGGCCGCGGCGCGCGTCCTGTGGGGCGACGAGGCGCTGACGGTGCGCTTCGACTGCCGGCAGCGGGAGCCGCTGGTGGCGAGCGCCGCGCCGCGGCTCGACCGCAAGACCATCGGGCTGTGGGAGCGCGATGTCTGCGAAATCTTCCTCGCGCCCGACCCCTCCGCGCCCGAGCGCTACTTCGAGTTCGAGGCCGCGCCCACCGGCGAGTGGCTCGACCTCTTCATCCGCCTCCACCCGCAGGGGCGCGAGACCGACTGGCACTACCGCTCCGGCATGACGGCGGCCGCGCGCCTAGACGGCGACTCGCTGACCGTGGGCCTGCGCGTGCCGTGGCGCGGGCTGGGCGCGCGGCCTCGCGCCGGCGAGCGCTGGCGCGCCAACCTCTTCCGCTGCGTCGGCGCGGAACCCGACCGCGGCTACCTCGCATGGCAGCCGACGCACACCCCCGAACCCGGCTTCCACGTCCCCGAGAAGTTCGGCTGGATAAGATTCAAGTAGCCAGTAGACAGTAGTCAGTAGTCAGTAGGCTCCGCACCGCGGGCACTGACGCCGGCGCGCTGACGGTTCGATACCGGAGGTCTTTCTACTGGCTACTGTCTACTGTCTACTTGAGTGTTTTGATGTACGCGGCGAGGGCGGCGCGGCCTTCGTCGGTGTCGGTGAGGCGGATGCCGACGAGGTAGCCGTGGTCGGGGCCGTCGCCTTCGAGGCGTTCGTAGCGGACGGGGGTGCCGTAGAGGCGGGCGGTCGCGTTCGGGAGTTTGAGCGTCAGGCGCAGCGTCTGGCCCTCGCCGGCGAGGTAGCGCTCGCCGATGCGGATCGAGGGCAGCACGACGGCGAGGCCGCTCAGGCTCACGTCGTGCGTGTGGCCCGCCACGGTCGGCGGCCCGCCCGCGCGCTCGTCGAGCAGCGAGACGACGACGCCGAGCCGCACGTGGTGGCGCGCCGCGCGCCGTCGGTCGCCGACGTACTCGCGCAGGCGGTTGGCGATGGAACGAATCAGTTCCGGCATTGCCGCTCACCTCACCGCGCGTCGGGCGCGGGCGAAATGCGACGTCCGGGGAGAGGCGGCCCCGCGCGCGCCCTTCGAGCGCCGGGGCGGGACGAATTGTCGGAAGAGGCTCGGGGCGCGACCGGCAACCAACTGCGGGGGGTTTCGGGCGTTGCCGCTGTCAAAGCATTGTAGCCAGACACCGCGACGACACGCAATAAGAAGAAGTAGACAGTAGTCAGTAGACAGTAGTCAGTAGTCAGGAGGGAGACCTTCGGCGGCGAGTCGTCAGCGTGTCAGCGGCGACAGAGTTAGTGCGGGGCCTACTGACTACTGACTACTGACTACTGTCTACTTCTTAATCGCCTTCCCCCCGTTGTCCTTCTGCTGGAGGCCGGAGGGGTCGGCGTAGAAGGAGAGGCGGCCGGTGCGGCCGTAGGCGGCCGGCTCGGCCGTGGCGGCGTAGGTCTTGGCGTCGGGCCCGAGCTTGATCTGGAAGCGGTAGCCGGTCGAGTCCGTGCCGAGGATGTCTTGCGGGATGAGGGCGGCGCGCACGAGCGCGTCGAGGTCGCCGAAGCGGCCGCCGTTCTGCGCGGCGTAGACGACCTGCGCGGTGGTGATGCGGCGCATCATGGCCTCAACGTCGGCGTGGTGCGCCTCGATGCGCGTCTCGAAGAAGAACTTCTTGCCGCGCTTGCGGACGAACTCCTGCTTCTCGCGGTCGCCCACGAGCCACGCGCCGCGCTCGCGGATGAGGAAGATCGGCTCGACCTTCACGTCGCGCCCCTCGCCGAGCTTCATAAAGACGGTGGCCTCCTCGCCGCTGACCGACTCGCCCGTCAGCTCGATGGTCTCGGGCACGCCGGTCGCCATCCGCTCGAAGTCCGGCCGCAGCTCGTCGAACTCCTGCTGGCTGAGGCCCTCGACGGCCGGGCTGAAGATCGTGTGGGCGAACGCCTCGCGGAAGCGGCGCTCGCGCAGCGCCGTGTAGAAGCGGCGGACGGCCTCCGAGGGCGTGCCGGCCGCGGCCGTCTGGTTCTGGCCCGACTGCGCCCGGGCGGCGACCGGCAGGCAGGCGAGGAGCAACAGGAGCGCGCAGGTCTTCAAAGTCGTGCGTGTGTTCATGGCTGGCAGGCTTCCCGGCGGGGGTTCTTAAAACTTCGACTTGAGGAGGGGCAAGGGGTTTTTGATTTTAGATTTGCGATTGACAGTTGTCAGTCGTCAGTTATCAGTTATCAGTTTTTTGTCTTTACCGACAACCGACGACTGACGACTTCGACTCGCGAATCAAGAATCAAAAATTCGCGCAAACGGAATGGTCAACCGCGGGAGCCTTTTCGGCGGCCCCGCGGTTGACCATTTTTCCACCCCGGCGCGGACGCGGTCAAGCGTCTCAGCGCAGGTCGCGCGTGACGGCGTCGGCCCGCCGGCCCGCGAACACCCACTCGCGGCCGACCGCGTAGAGCAGCAGGGCGAGCAGGAGGAACGGCACCATCGCCCACAGGCTGGACAACGGCCCGGCGAAGAGCGGGTTGTTCTCCGTCGCCCACGCCTCCCAGCCGCCGAGCCAAGTGCGGATGTCCTCCTTGACGTTGAGGAAGGCGTAGATGACGCCGGCCAGCGCCGCCCCCGCGATGTAGCCCGACGCGAGCAGCACGCCCGAGCTCTTGTCGCCCTCGGCCACGAGCTGCTCCTCGGTGTAGTTGCGCCCCGAGAACTTCCGCCGCGTGTAGCGGTCAACCAGCCAGCGCACCATGCCGCCGACGAAGATCGGGGCCGAGGCCGAGATCGGCAAGTAGACGCCGACGGCGAAGGCCAGCGACGGGATGCCCGCGAGTTCGAGCACCACGGCGATGAAGACGCCCAGCAGGACGAGGCCCCACGGCAGCTCGCGGCTGAGGATGCCCTTGATGATGTAGGACATCAGCGTCGCCTTCGGCGCGTTGAACTTGTCCACCGAAGTGCCGTCCACGGTCTTGCGGTAGACGCCGTTGATGCCGGGGTCGACGAGGTAGACGGGCTGCCCCTGATCGTTGACGAGGTAGCGTCCGGCCGGCCCGTTCGCCGCGTCCGTGTTGTGCCAGACCGTGTACTCAGTCGGGTCGTCTTTGAACTGCGCGCGCTCGCGCTTGGGCGCGCCGCCCGACTGCTCGAGGGCTTGGGGCGGGACGCGGAAGTCGGGCGCGAAGCGGAAGTCGGCGTGGCCGGCGACCGGCATGTAGACGGTCGAGCCCTGATTGAGTTGCAGCAGCATCGGCCCGAGCAGCAGCGCCGAGGCGAGCGCGCCGACGAGGATGGCGATCTGCTGCGCCTTCGGCGTGGCCCCGACGAGGAAGCCGGTCTTCAAGTCCTGCGAGGTCGTGCCGCCGTTCGACGAGGCGATGCAGACGATGGCCCCGACCGAGAGCGCCGTGACGAAGTAGGGCGGCGTCGTCCAGCCGAGGATGAGGAAGACGAGGCAGGTCAAAAGCAGCGTGGCCACCGTCATCCCCGAGATCGGGTTCGAGGACGACCCGACCTCGCCCGTCAGGCGCGACGAGACGGTGACGAAGAGGAAGCCGAAGGCGACGATGAGGAGCGCGCCCAGAAGGTTCATGTTGAGCGCGCGGAAGAGCATGATGGTGACGACGAGCACGATGATGCCGCCGATGACGAACTTCATCGAGAGGTCGCGGTCGGTGCGCGGCACGTCCGATTCGGCGATGTCGCGCGAGCCGCGCAGGTCGGCCAAGCCCCCCTTGAGGCCGTGCCAGATGATCGGCAGCGAGCGCAGCAGGCTGATGATGCCGCCGGCCGCGACCGCGCCCGCGCCGATGTAGAGCACGTAGTTGCTCTGAATCTCGCCGATGTGCATGGCGCCGATGGCCTTCGTCGCGGGCGCGAGCGGCGCGGCGAGCGCCGAGCCGAAGTAGTGAATCATCGGGATCAGCACAAGGTAGGAGAGGACGCCGCCGCCGAACATGATCGAGGAGATGCGCGGCCCGATGATGTAGCCGACGCCCAAGAGCGCCGGGTTGTTCTCGATCGCCACCGAGGCCCGCTCGAACGGCGCGCCGAACTCCTTCGTCGGCTCCTCGTTCCACAGCTTGAAGACGCGCTGGAGGCCGTAGTAGAGGAAGCCGACGCCGAAGCCGCCGAAGATGATCTTGCCGCCGGTCGTCGCCTCGTCGGCGACGCGGGCCGAAGCCTCGTCGGTGTGCGCCGCGGCGAGCGACTCGCGCGAGGCGCCCGCCTTCAAGACCTCGGCGCAGGCCGTCCCCTCCGGGTACTTGAGCAGCCCGTGCTGGTTGACGATGAGGGCGCGCCGGAGCGGGATCATCATCAGGATGCCGAGCAGGCCGCCGAGCACGGCGACGAGCATGACGCGCGTCAGCTCCAGATCGAAGCCGAGGATCATGATGGCCGGCATCGTCACGCCGAGGCCGAAGGCGATACTCTCGCCCGCCGAGCCGGCCGTCTGCACGACGTTGTTTTCGAGGATGGTGGCGTCGCGCAGCCCCACCTTCGAGAGCAGCCGGAAGAGCGTGATCGAGATGACGGCCACGGGGATCGAGGCGCTCACCGTGAGCCCGACCTTCAGCACGAGGTAGAGCGAGGACGCGCCGAAGACGATGCCGAGCAGCGTGCCGACGATGAGCGGCAGCGGCGTCAGCTCGCGCAGGTGCGCGCCCGCCGGGATGAAGGGCCGGAAGACGGCGAGGTACGGGTTGGTCGGCTGGAAGCCGACGCGATCCGGGTACTCGACGGCCTCGGCGGCCCGGCCCCGGTCAACGGTATCAGTGGACATCAGAATGTGACCTCCGACGGACGGGACTGTTTCACGTGCTGCAAGGGAAGAGCTGAAACCGGGGAACTTGGGGCTAACTTTACACGCGCCGCGCCCGGCGGGCAAGGCGAAAGGGGTTTCGGGTTACGAGTCCCGGATGCCGGGTTCGCGCCCCCGCCGCCCGGGCTTCGGCGGGGGGTTGCCTTCAACCCGGAACCCGTGACCCGCGACCCGAAACCCCTACGGCGAGCAGACGCGGCAGGGCCGGTAACCGGCCGCGTGCGCCGTGGCGGCCGAGTCGAAGTCGGCGCGGTGGCGCGGCGCGATGCGGTCAACCCAGACGCAGGTCGGGCGGTGGTAGAGGCTGAGGCTCGCGTTACCGACGACGCGGCGGACGACGCTCGCGCCGGCGACCGCGGTCACGGCCTGCGCGGCCGCGGGCGAAGTCGAAGCCGCGACCTGCGGCGCGGGCGCGGCGGCCGCCCCGAGC
>DATMVI010000592.1:0-3684 GCA_035563275.1 Pyrinomonadaceae bacterium | reverse complement strand
GGCGACGCCGACCCCGGCCCTCACGCCCGAAGACGAGCAGGCCGCGCCGGCGCCGACGCCGGTCGCGCGTCCCACGGCCGCGCCGCGCACGGCCGAGGAGTTGGCCGCGCGCATCCGCGAAATCATCCACCGCCCCGAGTTCGCCGCGTCGCAACTGGCCGTCAAGGTCGCTTCGCTCGACACGGGGCGCGTGCTCTTCGAGGAGAACGCGCACAAGTGGATGCAGCCGGCCTCGAACCTCAAGCTCTTCACCGTCGCCGCCGCGCTCGACCGCTTCGGCCCGGACTACCGCTTCGTCACCTCGGTCTACGCCCCGGCGCGCCCCGACCCGGCCGGCACGCTGCGCGGCGACCTCGTCGTCTACGGCCGCGGCGACCCGACCTTCGCCACGCGCTTCAACCCCGAGGGCGACGGCGACTACTTCCGCGCCGTGGACGAGCTGGCCGCGCGCGTCGCCGCCACGGGGCTGCGGCGCGTCGAGGGCGACATGGTCGGCGACGAGAGCTACTTCGCCGGCCGCCCGCTCGCGCCCGGCTGGGAGTGGGACGACCTCCAGTGGTGGTACGGCGCGGAGGTGAGCGCGCTCACCGTCAACGACAACTCGGTGGACTTGACCATCAGGCCCGGCGCGCGCGTCGGCGACCCGTGCCAGATCACCGTCGGCCCCGCCACGCCGCTCGTCACCGTCGTCGACCGCACGCGGACTGCGCCGCGCGGCACCCGGCGCGAGCTCGAAGTTCACCGCCCGCTCGGCCAGAACGTGTTGGAGATTTCGGGGAGCCTGCCCTTAGACGACCGCGGCTACACGGCGAGCGTCGCCGTCTCGCGCCCGGCCATGATGTTCGCCACCATGTTCCGGCAGGCGCTCGAACGCCGCGGCGTCACCTTCACGGGCCGCACGCGCACCGTCGATTGGCGCGAGCGCGAGCGCGCCCCGCTCGAAGTGTCGGCGCTCGTCGAACTCGCCACGCGCCAGTCGCCGCCGCTCTCCGTCATCGCCGCCCAGACGATGAAGCCGAGCCAGAACCTCTACACCGAACTGCTCCTACGCGCGCTCGGCAAGGCGACGGCCGCCGACCCGAAGCAACTGAGCGACGAGGCCGGCTTTGCCGCCGTCAAAAACTTCCTGCGCGGCGCCGGCGTCGCCGAGCGCGAGCTGAACATGCTCGACGGCTCCGGCCTCTCGCGCGGCAACCTCGTCACGGCCGACGCCACGCTGCGCCTGCTCCTACACATGAACCGCCACCGCCACGGCGCCGCCTTCCGCGCCTCGCTGCCGGTGGCCGCCGTGGACGGGACGCTCCGCAACCGCATGCGCGGCACCCCGGCCGCGAGCAACGTCCGCGCCAAGACCGGCACGCTCAGCAGCGCGACGAGCCTCTCCGGCTACCTCTTCACGGCCGCCGGCGAGCGCCTCGCCTTCTCGCTCATGATTAACAACCCGCCCCGCGACGCCGACGCCCGCACCAACTTCACCGACGCCGTCGCGGTGCTGCTCGCGTCCTTCGCGGGAAGATCATAAAAAAGGCGCCGGGCGCCGGGTTAACACGACTTGTCTTCGACCCGCCGCCCGGCAGCCGACGCCCGGCACCCGGTATTTGCTTATGCGTTTCACCAAATTCCACGGCTACGGCAACGATTACCTCGTCTTCGAGGCGGGCGAGCTTGAGGGCGCGGGCTGGCGCGGCGGGTTCGAGCGTCTGGGCGAGCGGAACGAGTTCGGCGACTTCGTGCGGCAAGTCTGCGACCGCCATTACGGGGCCGGGGGCGACGGCGTGGCGGTCGTCGAGCGCCTTGAGGGCGGCGGCGAGGCCGACTTCCGCCTCCGCATCTTCAACCCCGACGGCGGCGAGGCCGCGATGTCCGGCAACGGCTCGCGCTGCGCCGCCTCCTACCTCCACCACGCGGGCCTCTGGTCGGCCGCCGAGCTGCGCTTCGCCACGCGCGCCGGCGTCAAACGCTACTCCCTGCGCGGGCGGCCCGCGCCCGGCGCGTTCCGCTTCGAGGCCGAGATCGGGCGGCCGCGCTTCGACAGCGCCTCCGTGCCCGTCCTCACCTTAGAGCCGCTCGCGGAGGTGCGCGACTACCCGCTCGCGCTCCCCGACGGCGACACCGTCAAGGTCACGGCCCTCCAGATGTGCAACCCGAACTGCTGCGTCTTCGTGGACGACCTTGAGGCGACCGACTGGCGGCGGCTCGGCCGCGTCATCGAGTCGCACGCGCTCTTCCCCGAGCGCACCAACGTCGAGTTCGTCCGCGTCCGCGACCGCGCGCACATCGAGGCGCGCGTCTGGGAGCGCGGCGCGGGCGAGACGCTCTCGTCGGGCACGGGCGCGTGCGCGGCGGCCGTCGCCTCCGTCATCAACGGCCGCGCCGACCGCCGCCTCCGCGTCGAGATGCCCGGCGGCCTCCTCGAAGTCCACTGGCGCGACGACGGCGAAGTCCTCCTCACCGGCACCGCCGAAGTCGTCTACTCCGGCGAATGGCTCGGAGGTTAGGGCGGAAGTCAGGGCGCAGAACGCAGAATTGACGGCAAGCCGTCTTTCATTCTGCGCTGACTTCCGCGCTTGCCTTCCGCGCTCTTCCGTACTTTTCCCGGCTAGACAACTTTCTGTGACATATGTTACTTTTTCATGCGTGACAAGCGGACGATGAGTTCGCTTGTCATTACTTTTTGGTCGGTGTCCTTTCAGCGCTCCGCATCAAGGATGTGTTTCCCCACTCCGGCTGACTCTCAACTCCTAGAGCCGGAGGTCGAGGAAGGGAGTGCAAACTACCGTACTCGCGCGTCGCTGAAAGGCCCAAAACTTTCGGGAGGAGAACCGAAGAATGAGTAGACCCCTTTTGGGGGGAGGTGTGGCGGCAGCCGCGCTTCTCTCCACTTGGTTGCTCTTTGCAGCGCAACCTTCAGACGCAGAAACCCTCGCAGTGGCCTCGCAGGAAGCACAAACCCAACAGAAAGGCGCCGTCCCCGAGTCTCAAAACCGAGACGCCGGTCTGCCCGTAGCGGCCGACGCGGAAGGGAACGCCGGGCAGCAGGTAACCACACCGAACGCGGCCGAATCCGGCCCAGCGCAGACGACAGAGAACGCGCCCGAAGTCGCGGCCGAAGCGCCGCCGGCCGACCCGCCCGTGCCCTTCACGGCCACGGCCTACAGCCTCCGCGGGCGCACGGCCAGCGGCAAGCCCGTCCGCCGCGGCCTGATCGCCGCCGACCGCCGCGTGCTCCCCATCGGGACGCGCGTGCGACTCGACGCCGGCTCCTACAGCGGTGAGTACGTCGTCGCCGACACCGGCGGCGCAGTCCGGGGTCGCAAGATCGACATCTGGATGCCTTCGACCGGCGAGGCCATGCGTTTCGGCCGCCGCACGGTCAAGCTCACCGTCCTGACGCGCATCCGGCCGCGCACCACCCCCCGCGCACGGGCGCGCTGATCCTACAACTGAATAAAACAGGCGATTCGCGCCGAAACGTCCGGGGCCGCTGTCAGAGAGTGCAGCGGCCCCGGACGTTTTTCGAGTCAGAGGCCCTCCCTCACGGTCGGGCTTCCGTTCTTCACCCGGTCGCGGTTAAGATGCGGCTGCAAGTCGAACCCTTCTGAAAAGTCAGGTCTCCGCGCGGGCCACGCGCCGCGGCCGCCGCGCCGCCCGCGCCGCCCGACGCGCCCGCCTTGCGGCCATGAG
>DATMVI010000591.1:0-5299 GCA_035563275.1 Pyrinomonadaceae bacterium | reverse complement strand
AGGCGACGAAGAAGAACGCGCGGTTGCGCTTGACGGGGCCGCCGACGTTCCCGCCGAACTGCTCGCGGTGAAAGTCCGTCAGGGGCTTTCCGTCCGACGTGTTGGCGGTGAGTGCTTCGAGGCGCTGGAAGTGGAAGACCGAGCCGTGGAACTCGTTCGTGCCCGACTTGGTGATGACGTTGACGACGCCGCCGGCCGTGCGCCCGAACTCGGCGGTCGCGCCCGTGGCGACGACCTGGAACTCCTGCACGGCGTCTAAGGGGATGTCGATGGCGGCGCGCTGGCCGCCGACCTGCTCGCCGAAGAAGCCGTTGTTGTAGTCGCCGCCGTCGAGGCTGATGTTGTTGAAGACGCCGCGCTGGCCGGCGAAGTTGATCTCGTCGCCGTCGGGCCCCTGCGTGATCGAGACGTTGGGCGTGAGGGTCAGAAGGTCTTCGAACTTGCGGCCGAGGACGGGGAGGTTCGAGACCGAGCGCTCCTCGATGGTGGTGGTCGTCTGCGTGTTCGAGGTGTCCACGGTCTGCACGGCCGAGACGGTGATCTTCTCGCCGATCTGCGAGACCTTCATCGAGAGGTCGAGCGAGGCGGCCTGCCCGACGGTGAGCGTGAACTCCTCCTGTTCGAGCGTGGCGAAGCCCTGCTTCGAGGCCGTCAGCGTGTAGCGCCCCGGCGGCATCTGGAGGAAGACGAAGCGGCCGTCGTCGTCGGTGGCGAGCGTCTTCGTCAGGTTGGTCTCGACGTTCCTGACCTCGACGGTCGCGCCGGGGACGACCGCGCCCTGCTCGTCCTGCACGCGGCCCTGTATGTTGCCGGTCGTGCTCTGCGTCTGCGCGTGCGCGGCCGAGGCGAGAACGAGGGCGAAGAGCAGGCCGAGGAGGGGGCGGGCGGATTGCGAAAACAAGGGGGGATGCATACGCTTCTCCTGTCGGGTGAATTGGTGACCGCGGCGAAACATGGAGACTGCCCGTCTGCGGGAGCGCGCGGGCCGCGCGAGGCGGCCGCCCCCGTCCTGAAGGCTGAAGGGGCGAGGTGAACGGGGCCAGAACTGCGCGATGGCGGCCGGGCGAGGGGCCGGACGGCGAACGGGTCGGCCGATGTTAATGACGGGCCGCGCGGTCTGTCAATGGAAAGAAGTAGTCAGTAGACAGTAGTCAGTAGTCAGTAGGAAGACCTTCGGCAATGAATCGTCAGCGTGTTAACGTCAACAAACTTGATGCGGGGCGCTACTGACTACTGACTACTGACTACTGTCTACTTCTGAAAGTTATTCCTGCCGGCGGGCAGGTCGTCGAAGCGTTCGAGGACGCGGCGGAAGAGTGGGTCGCAGAGTTCGGGCATGGCGGGGCCGACCCACTCGGGGACGCCCGCGCCGCCTTCGTAGTAGGCGGGGAGCCGGGTGAGGACGGGGCCGGCCCCGCCGAGCGGGTCGCGCGCGCCGAAGACGACGCGGCCGACGCCGTGCAGCAGGAGCGCGCCCGCGCACATCACGCAAGGCTCAAGCGTGGTGTAGCAGGTCAGCTCGCGGGCGCGGGGCCAGAGGCTCGCGGGCACTTGCCCGAGCGCCTCGACCTCGGCGTGGCGGCCGGGGTGGTAGACGGGTTGGAGGACGGCGTTGCCGGCCTCGGCCACGACCTCTCCGCCGAGCGTGAGCACGGTGCCGACGGGCAGGTCGCCGCGCGCCTCGGCTTCGAGCGCCAGTTGGACGGCGCGCCGCAGGTGGCGCGCGTCGTCGTCGGCCGTCTGTTGCCTTGAGCGGGACATGGGAAATCAGTAGACAGTAGACAGTAGTCAGTAGTCAGTAGAAAGACCTTCGGTGTCGAACCGTCAGGGTGTCGGCGTCAGCAACAACAGCGCGGAGCGCTACTGACTACTGACTACTGTCTACTGACTACTTCCTTTCATGCGATCCTCGTCGGTTCCGCGGGCATGGGGTCGCCGGCGGGGGGCGGGGTGGAAGGCTCGCGGACGGGGGCCGAAGGCGAGGGGTCTGCGTCCGGGGGGAGCGGGATGGGTTGGGGCTGCGCCGGGTCGTGCGGCTGCGCGGGCGGAGGCTCGGGCGTCGTGCCGGGCTGCGGCGGCTCGGTGTTCGGGTTGCGGCTCATCTTAACGGAAGCGCCTTTCTGGTGCTCGGGTTCGTTTAGCAGAATGCGAAGACTCTAGCACGGAATCGGCAACGTGCCACGCCCGCCCGCGGCCGCGGCGCGAAAACGGCGGCGAGTTGAAACGGCACGCGGGTTGAAGGCGGGTGAGGGCAAGAGGGCGCGAGAGGTTCGAGGGCGCGCCCGGCAACTTCGGAACGGAAAGGAGCCGCCGCCATGAACACCATCGTCGTCACCTACCTCGCTTACGTCTGCCTGAGCGTCGCGCTCACCGTCTGGGTCGCGCAGACGCTCCACAAGAACGGCCGCGTCTTCCTCGTGGATGTCTTCCACGGCAACGAGGAGCTGGCCGATTCGGTCAACCACCTGCTCGTCGTCGGCTTCTACCTCATCAACCTCGGCTACGTCACGCTGGCGCTCAGGATCGGCTACGACGTGGAGAGCGCGCGCGAAGGCATTGAGGCGCTGTCGTGGAAGGTGGGCCTCGTCCTCCTCGTCCTCGGCGCGATGCACTTCTTCAACCTCATCGTCTTCACGCGCATCCGGCGACACTCGACGTGGCGGCCGCCCACGCCCGTCAGCCCCGAGAACTACCGCGGCTTCGGCGAGGACGCGACCGTCGAGTAGAGGATTGAGGCCGGTTAAAAAGTGGCCGGGGCCGGCGACTTGTGATTTAGCAAGTCGCCGGCCCCGATGTTTTTAAGCGAGCATCAAGCGTCCGGCCTTCACCTTCCGGCCTCCGCCCGTCTCGCGGCCTCAGCCGCCGGCCGCGCCGTCGCCGCCGGCCTGTTCGCGCTGCATGTCGGCGACGACGAAGCGGATCATGCGGTAAGTGATGCGGCGCGGCAGCTCCTCGCGCAGGGGCTTGAGCCGTTCGGGGCCGAGGAGTTCGACGGCGCGGGCGATGAGGTCGCGGTCGTCGGCGCTGACGTGCTGCGAGAGGTCGAAGGGCCGGCCTTCGAGGATGCAGTCGGCGAGGTGCTTCTCGACGGTCATCTCGGACAGCCCGCGCTGCGCGCAAATCTCCTCGACCGTGAGGCCCTGTTCGTAGAGCGCGTAAGTCTCGTCCACGGTGCTCGCCTTCGGGGCGGCGGGCGCGGGGGAAGCGCCGCGCGCGCGCGTGGCGGGCGGGGCGCTGGTGAAGAGGTCGGGCAGCGCGAGCCTGACAGCGGCGCGTTCCTGCATCACGTCGCGGCCCTGCGCCGTCAGCGCGACGGTCGGGTAGGAGCCGCCCGTGACTTGGAGGCAGCCGGCCGCGACGAGCGCGTCCACGTAGAGAAGGATTTCGTCCTGCGTCATGCCGGCGAGGATGGCGTAGGTCGAGAGCTGGTCGAGTCCCATCTGCGAGAGCTTGGCCGAGCGCGAGCCGCGCAGAACGGAGGCCAGAAGCCCCTTGCCGAAGCGCCCGCCCATGCGCGCCGCGCACGCGAGAATCTTCCGCACCGTCAGCACCTCTTCGCCCGAAAGCTCGCGCGGCTCGGTCACGGCGATGGAGCCGCCGCCGTCTTCGGGAGGCTCGCCGTCGTCGGCCGCCTCGGCCCGCTCGCGGCGGCGGCGCAGGCGCGACTGCTCCTGCAACTCTTCGTCGAGGTCGAGGGCGACGGGCACCTGCCCCATCACGAAGCGGTCGAGCTGGCTGGCGGGCGCGAGCGGCGCGACGCCTCCCGCCTCGCCTCCGCCAAACGCCTGCGCGCCGCGACCGGCGACGGCCGCGCGGCCCTCTTGCCGGAGGCAGTTGCCGCACTGGCCGCAGCGCGCGGGGTGCGAGCGGTCGCCGAAGTAGTCGAGGATGAAGGCGCGGTAGCAGCGCTCGGCGTAGCAGAAGGAGATCATCTCGCGCAGCTTGCGCTGTTCGAGCGCGGCGCGGCGCGCGATCTCGTCGGGGCGGATGCGCAGGCGCGCGGCCGGCTGCTCGTCGAGCAAAAGGAGGCCGCGCGTGCGCCGCGCCGGGCGGTAGCTGATGACGCCCGACTCCGCCAGCGTGCCGACGCAGCGGCGCAGCGCCGCCGGCTCCATGCCGAGCGTCTCGGCGAAGTCGTTCACGTCGAGTTCGGTGTCGGCCCGCTCGCTCAGGTCGTAGCCGCCGAGCAGGCCGAAGAGGACTTGCTTGAGCTGCGCGCTGCGCCGCGCCCCGACCGCCTCGCGCGCGAGGTGCGCGGGCATGAGCAGGCGCACCGCGGCGCGGTTCTCGCCGGCCGCCCCGCGCTCGACGTGCCCGGCCTTCTCCAGCGTGATGAGCGCCGACTGGACGGCCATCTCGTTGCGCACGCCGGCGCGGGCCGCGATCTCGCGCGTCGAAAGCTCGATGCGCCGCTCGCCCGTCTGCGCCAGCGCCTCGTAGACTTTGGCGATCAGCTCGGGCGGCGGGTACGAGCCCTCGATGAAGTAGTCCTGCGTGCGCTTGTCGGCGTAGTTGAAGAGCAGCAGGCACGACGAAGGCTGGCCGTCGCGGCCGGCGCGCCCGATCTCCTGATAGTAAGCCTCGATGGAGCCGGGCAGGTGGAAGTGGACGACGAAGCGGATGTCGGGCTTGTCGATGCCCATGCCGAAGGCGTTCGTGGCGACGATCATCTGCGCGCGCCCCGACATGAACTCCTCCTGCGCGCGCACGCGCTCCTCGTCCGGCATCCCGGCGTGGTAGCCGACGACCGAGAGGCGCGCGCCCCGGAGCTTCTGCGTCAACTGCTCGACGGACTTGCGCGTCGAGGTGTAGACGATGCCGGACTGGCCGGCGTACGTGTCCGTCAGGCGTTTGATGTGGGCGAATTTCTCGCGCTCGCGCTCGGTGTGGGCGACGCCGATGGAGAGGTTCGGGCGGTCGAAGCCGGAGACGAAGGCGCGCGGGTCGCGCAGCGAGAGCTGCTCGATGATGTCGGCTCGCACGTAGGGCGTGGCCGTCGCCGTGAGCGCTAAGGTCTGCGGGCTGCCGACGGCCTCACGGAAGGTTTTGAGGCGCAGGTAGTCGGGCCGAAAGTCGTGGCCCCACGAAGAGATGCAGTGGGCCTCGTCCACGGCGAAGAGCGAGATGTCGGCGCGCCGCAAGGTCTCGACGAAGTGGTTGCTGCGGAAGCGCTCGGGGGCGACGTAGAGGAGCTTGAAGTCGCCGCGGCGGAGGCCGGCGATGCGCTCCTTCTGCTCCTCGAAGTCGAGCGAGCTGTTGATGAAGGTGGCCGGCAGGTTGCGCGCGCGCAGGGCGTCCA
>DATMVI010000590.1:0-3890 GCA_035563275.1 Pyrinomonadaceae bacterium | reverse complement strand
GAGGTCTTCTTCCTCGCGCTGGTGGCGGCGAGCGTGCGGCGGCGCGGCGAGCCGCGCGTCGACAGTTCGCGCGGCTCGCGCGCCCGCGCGCTGGCGGCCCGCGTCGGCCTCGCCTTCGCGATGGTGGTCGCGGTCTTCGCCGGCGTGCTCTACTTCGGCGGCGAGGAGGCGGTCGGGCGCCTCTTGGGCAGCGTCAACGCCGAAGACCCGACGACGGGCCGGGCGCACTTCTGGCAGGGCACGTGGCAGATGATTAAAGACCGGCCGCTGTTGGGCGCGGGCCTCGGCGCGTTCGGGGCCGCCTACCCGCGCTACGACACCTCGGGCGGGCAGTACCGGCTCGAACAGGCGCACAACGACTACCTGCAAATCCTCTCGGACGCGGGCGTGGTCGGCGGCCTGCTCGCGCTCGTCTTCGTCGTCGCGCTCTTCCGCATGGCGGTGGCGCGCATGCAGTCGCACGACCGCGTCCGGCGCGGCGTCGCCCTCGGCGCTCTGACCGGCTGCGCGGGCGTGCTCGTCCACAGCTTCTTCGACTTCACGCTCCACACGACGGCCAACGCGCTGCTCTTCCTCGTGCTCGCCGCCCTCGCCACCCTCAACGGGCGGGTCGAGGAGCGCGAGGCGGTGCGGCGGCGCAGGCGCAGGCGGACGCCGGAGCACGAAAGGGGACAGGTCGCGGCATGAGGATTCTGGTCACGGGGGGCGCGGGCTTCATCGGCTCGCACCTGTGCGAGCGGCTGCTCGGCGAGGGGCACGACGTTCTCTGCCTCGACAACTTCTTCACGGGGCGGCGCGAGAACGTCCACCGCCTGATGGACTCCAAGCGCTTCGAGCTGCTGCGGCACGACATCATCGAGCCCGTCCTGCTCGAAGTCGATCAGATTTACAACCTCGCCTGCCCGGCCTCGCCCGTCCACTACCAGTACAACCCGGTCAAGACGGTCAAGACCAACGTCATGGGCACCATCAACATGCTCGGCCTCGCCAAGCGCGTCCGCGCCCGCATCCTTCAGGCCTCGACCTCCGAGGTCTACGGCGACCCGGAAGTCCACCCGCAGCCCGAGTCCTACTGGGGCCGCGTCAACTGCAACGGAATCCGCGCCTGCTACGACGAGGGGAAGCGGCTGGCCGAGACGCTGATGATGGACTACCGCCGGCAGAACCGCGTGGACACGCGCGTCATCCGCATCTTCAACACCTACGGGCCGCGGATGCTGGAGGACGACGGGCGCGTGGTGTCGAACTTCGTGGTGCAGGCGTTGAGGGGCGAGGAGTTGACGATCTACGGCGACGGCAGCCAGACGCGCTCGTTCTGCTACGTGGACGATCTGGTCGAGGGCATGATCCGCTTGATGAACGTCGAGGAGGGCGCGCACCCGGAGTTCGACGTGCACGACCCGGTGAACGTCGGCAACCCCGGCGAGTTCACGATGCGCGAGCTGGCCGACGAGGTGGGGCGCGCCGCGGGCGTCGAGGTGCGGACGCGCTACTGCCCGCTGCCGCAGGACGACCCGCGCCAGCGCCGCCCCGACATCACGCGCGCCCAACAACTCCTCGGCTGGTCGCCCGCCGTCCCCCTGCGCGACGGACTCAAACGGACGGTCGAGTATTTCGCGGAAAGAATCAAAAAACAGTGATGAGTGCAGAGCGCAGAATTAAAACAGTCGCTTTAATTCTGCGCTCTGCGCTCCGCGCTCTGCGCTCTCCACCGCCATGACTGAAGCCGCACGCCACGCCGCCGCCATGCCGCCGACCGTCCCCGCCATGTGTCTGGAGGCGCTGCGGCTGCACGCCAAGCCGGACGCCCTCAACCTCAAGAAGGAGGGGCAGTGGCTGCGCATCCCCGGCGAGGCCATCATCCGGCGGGTGCGGGCCGTCGCGCTGGGCCTGTCGGCCCTCGGGGTGCGGAAGGGAGACCGCGTCGCGCTGCTCTCGGAGAACCGGCCCGACTGGTCTGTGACGGACCTCGCCATCCTCAGCCTCGGCGCCGTCAACGTGCCCATCTACACGACGCAGGCCCCCGATCAGGTGCGCTACATCCTCGAAGACTCGGGCGCGCGCGTCCTCTTCGTCTCGAACCGCAAGGTCTTCCGCCACGCGCGGCCCGGCGTCGAGGGCGTCGAGTCGGTCGAGCGCGTCGTCTTCTTCGACGACGCGGCCGCCGAGGCGCGCGAGGGCGCCATGTCGCTCTTCGAGCTGGAGAAGCAGGGCGCGGAACTCGACGAGCTTGAGCCGGAGGCCTTCGGCCGGATGCTGGCCGCCGTCGGCCCGGAAGATTTGGCGACGATCATCTACACCTCGGGGACGACGGGCGAGCCGAAGGGCGTGATGCTCACGCACGCGAGCTTCGTCTCGAACGTCTCGGCCATCGCCGAGACGCTCCCCATCTACTCGACCGACGTTTGCCTCTCGGTGCTCCCGCTCTCGCACATCTTCGAGCGCGTCGTCTTCTACGTCTTCTGCTGGTGCGGCGTCGCGGTGCACTACGCCCCCTCGTTCGACGTGGTCGGCGAGTACCTGAAGGAGGTGCGGCCGACGATCATGACGGCCGTGCCGCGCCTCTTCGAGAAGGTCTACCACAAGATCGTTAAGCGCGGGACGCAGGAGGCGGGGTGGAAGGCGCGGCTCTTCACGTGGGCGCTCGGCGTCGGGCAGCGCCACGCGGAGCTGAAGGACAGGGGCGAGCGCGTCCCGCCGCTGTTGGAGATTCAGCAGGAGGCGGCGAGCCGCCTCGTCTTCTCGAAGTGGCGCGAGGGCGTCGGCGGCCGCCTCCGCTACTTCGTCTCGGGCGGCGCGGCCCTCTCGCCCGCGCTCTCCTACGCCTTCCTCGGCGCCGGGATCAACATCCTGCAAGGCTACGGCATGACCGAGACCTGCATCGTCTCGGCCAACCGCCCCGACAACAACCGCGTCGGCACCGTCGGCCCGCCCTTCCCCGGCATCGAGCTGAAGACCGACGAGGAGGGCGAAATCCTTGTCCGCGGGCCGAACGTGATGCGCGGTTACTACGGCCACCCGCAGGAGACGGCCGCGGCCTTCACCGAGGACGGCTGGTTCCGGACGGGCGACGTGGGGACGATTGACGAGGCCGGCCGGCTCCACATCACCGACCGCAAGAAGGAGCTGTTCAAGCTCTCGAACGGCAAGTACGTCGCGCCGCAGCTGGTCGAGAGCTTCATCAAGCAGAGCGCCTACGTCAGTCAGGTGGTCGTCGTCGGCGCGGGGCGCAAGCAGCCGGCCGCGCTCGTCGTCCCCGACTGGGAGGCTCTGGCCTCGGCGCTCCCGACGCCGCAGGCCGAGGAGCACACGCAGCGCGTCGCGTGGAGCCGCAGCCCCGAGGCCGTCCGGCTCGTCCAGCGCGACGTGATCGAGCTGACCAAGCCGCTCCACGACTACGAGCGCGTCCGCCGCGTGGCGCTGCTGCCCGACGAGTTCTCGATTGACGGCGGCGAGCTGACGCCGACCCTCAAGGTCAAGCGCCGCGTCATCGACGAAAAGTACGGCCGCCTCATCGACGAACTCTACGACGGCGCGGCCGGCAGGGAAGAATAGTTCCGAGCTAAAGATAAAGCGGAGGCCCGGCCGCGGGGGGCGGCGTCTCAGGTCACGTCAGGCGATTCCCCGGCGCGGCCTGAGGCGGCCCCCCTCGCGGCCGGGCCTCAGAGTTTGAAGACTTGAAAACCGTTTCAGGCGTCGGTCAGCGTCAGGCGCTCGATCTCAAGGAGCGATTCGGCGAAGCGGGCGCGGTTGTAGGAGGGCTGGGAGAGGAGTCCTTCGGCCAGCCGGCGCAGGTGTTCGGGCAGGGGGGCGGCGGCGAAGGGGAGAGCCGTCGCCGGCGGCGCGAAGCGGGAAAGCAGTTGCGCCTCCGCGCCGCAGAAGTCGCAGGT
>DATMVI010000589.1:0-2307 GCA_035563275.1 Pyrinomonadaceae bacterium | reverse complement strand
AGGCCCGGCCCGTCGTCGTCCGGCGGCGAGAGTTCGACGCCGCGGCCCGAGAGCGCCGCGTGCGTCCCGGCCATGTCGCCGACGAGGAAGACCATCTCGGTCGATTGGTCTTTGGTGCGCGGCAGGGAGATGTCGAAGTCGGCCGCGCGGTTGAGCGCGAGGATGACGTGGCCGCAGTCGAACTTCACGCAGCCGGGGTCTTCCTCGATCACGCGCAGGCCGAGCTTGTCCCTGTAGAAGGAGCGCGACACGTCGAGGTCGCTCACGTACAGGAAGATGTAAACCAGCCGGGAATCTGCCAGCATTCTCGCCTCCTCTCGTTCGGTTCCGGTTTCAGCGGGCGGGCGCGTGGCCCGCGGCGATCTCCAACACCTTCGGCCCGCTCTCCCACGTCAGCGACTCCTCCGACGGCTTGTAGAGGCAGAACCGGTGGCCGTCCGGGTCGTCGAAGCGCACGGTGCCGCCCACGTCGTTGTAGTCCACCCGCTTGCTCTTGAATTCGAGGCCGCGCCCCGACATGGCCGAGACCGTCTCCTCCAGCTCGCCGCAGTAGAAGACGATGAGGTAAGTGTTGTAGAGCGGGCGGCGGCCGTCGGGCGCGCTGGCGCCCGCTTCGAGCACGAGCGGGAGGTTGCCGGTCGCGAAGGTCGCGTCGCGCGCGGTGCGGCCGAGCAGCTCGAAGCCGAGCGTGTCGCGGTAGTAGCCGACCGAGGCTTCGAGGTCGGAGACGGTCAGGCGCAGCTCCTCGACGACGGGCCACGGCGGGGCCGCGCCGCCCTTCGCCGGGCGGAAGACGAAGTGGTGGCCCTGCGTGTCGGTGAAGACGGGGCCGCCGTTACCGCGCGCGAGCTGCGGCGCTTCGCGCAGGCGCTCCGGGGAGAACGAAGGCCCCGTGCCGAAGACCGTCACGACGGCGTCCGAGCCGCTCTTCGGGAACCTGCTCGCGCCCGAAAGGTTGAGCGAGACGATGAAGTCGCCCGCGTCGTACTTGAGCACGCCGTGGTGGTGGTGCGGCAGGTGCGGCTCGACCTCGATGACGGGCAGCCCGACGACGCGCTCGAACAGGTCGCGCTGCTGTTCGAGCTTGCTCGTCTCGAAGAAGATGTACATCAGGGGCGCGTGTCGCAGGCTCATGTGAACCTCCTCGCGGGCGAGGGAAACTTGCGGCCGGCTCAGCCGAGCGCTTTGGCGAAGCGGGCGGGGTCGAACCTGTCGAGCTCGGCCGCGCGCGTGCCGCGGACGATGGCCTCGGCGAGCGCCCGGCCGGCCCCGAGCGCCGGCGGCAGCCCGTGCCCGCCGAAGCCGGCGATGACCCACGTCCCCGAGCCTTCGGGCCACGCCCCGACGACGGGCATCTCGTCCGGCGTCACGTCCATGATGCCGGCCCAGCGCCGCCCGACCGCGACGGCCGGGAGGCCGGGGAAGCTCTCGGGCAGGAAGCGCGCGAGCGCGGCCTGAATGCGCGGGTTCAGCGCCTCGCGCGCCGTCGTCTCGGCCGGGCGGTCGAGGTTGCGGTAGCCGCCGAGGACGATGACGCCGTCGGCGGCCTGCCGCCAGTAGACCGTCCCCCAGTCGACGGCGAGCCCGACGCGGAAGAGCGACGGCAGCGGGCGGCTCGCCAAGACCTGCCCGCGGGCCGGCGTGAGCACCCGGCGCAAGGGGGGCAGGAGCCGGCCGGTCTCGGCGTTACACGCCACGACGACGTGTCGCGCCCGGATTCGCCCGCGCCGCGTCTCCACGGCGGCGGCGTCCCCGCGTCTGGCCCGCTCGACGCTGAGCACGGCCGTCTCCTGTGCGATCACGGCCCCGCGCCGCGCCGCCGCCGCGGCGAGGCCGTAGACGAAGCGGGCCGGGTGGATGGTGGCGGCGCGGGGCATCCAGCGCCCGCCGAGGAACCTCGCGTCGAGCGGCCGCCCGAGCAGCTCCTCGCACGCCCCGCGCTCGATGACGCGAACCTCGGCGGCGGTCGGCGGCCGCGCCGCCACCTCCCCGCGCATCTCGTCGAGCGTGGCCGGCGAACTGGCCAGAGCGAGGTGGCCCGGCTCGTCGTAGTCGGCCTCGATGCCCTCCTCGCGGAGAACCGTCCGGGCCAAGTCGAGCGAGGCGTGGCCGCCGAGCATGAAGCCGCCGTTGCGGCCGCTCGCGCCCCACGCCAGCCGGCGCGATTCGACGAGCAGCACGTCCGCGCCGAGTCGCGCCAGCCAGAAGGCCGTGGCGACGCCCATCACGCCGCCGCCGACGACGACCACCTCGGCCGACTCGGGCAGGCGGGCCGGCGCCGGCGGCGTCGCGGCGGCGCCGCCCGCG
>DATMVI010000588.1:0-4931 GCA_035563275.1 Pyrinomonadaceae bacterium | reverse complement strand
AGCCGCGGCTGCTGCTGCTCGACGAACCCCTGTCGGCGCTCGACGAGCCCGTCAAGCTCGGCATCATCAGCGACCTGAAGGCGCTCAACAGAGGACTGCGGCTCCCCGTCCTCTACGTCACCCACAGCCGCGAGGAGGCCGTCGGCCTCGGCGACCGCGCGGTCATCTACGAGCGCGGCCGCGTCGTCGCCGCGGGCGAGCCGCTGGAGGTTTTCGGCGCGCCCGTCAAGGCCAGCGTCGCGCGCCTCACCGGCGTCGAGAACCTCTTCGAGGGCGTGGTCGAGGCGAGGGACGACGAGGCGGGGACGATGCGCGTCAGCGTGGGCGGGGGCGGGTGCGTCGTCGAGGCGCCGCTCGGCCGGCAGGCCGCGGGCGCGCGCGTGACGCTGGCCGTCCGCTCCGGCGACATCATGCTCGCCACGAGCGAGCCGCGCGGCCTCTCGGCCCGCAACGTGCTGCCGGGCCGCGTCTCGCGCGTCGAGCCGGGCGCCGAACAGACGCTCGTCCGCGTCCGCTCCGGCGTCGAATGGGTCGCCGGCGTCACGCGCCAGTCGCTTCACGAATTACAACTGGAAACGGGCCGGCCCGTCTGGCTGGCCTTCAAGACTTATTCGGTGCGGGTCTTCGACGACGACTGAGGCGACGGGTGCCGGGCGACGGGGAAAGCAAACCTGCATTCCCCGCCGCCCGGCGCCTGCCCTCAGTCGGTCGGGACGTTCTCTATCGTCCGTTCCATGAGGCGGTCAACGACGGCCGGGAGGCTGTTGGTTTCGCGGAAGACCTGAAGCTGTTCGTCGGCGGAGGTGCCGCGTTCGAGGATGGTGTGGACGTGTTCGACCTCGCGGCGCGAGCCGAGCGGGTCGAGCACGTCGTCCACGAAGTCGAGCAGTTCGCGGATGAGGTCGCGGACGGGAACCTCCTTCTGCTTGCCGAAGTCGATCATCTTCCCGTCGAGGCCGTAGCGCACCGCGCGCCACTTGTTCTCCTGCACGAGCGCGCGGCGGTAGAGACGGAAGCCGAGGTTCTGGTCGATGAGCTTGTCGAGCTTGGCGACGATGGCTTGGAAGAGCGCGGCGACGGCGACCGTGTCGTCCACGCGCGTCGGGATGTCGCAGACGCGGAACTCGAGCGTCGGGAAGAACGGGTGCGGCCGCACGTCCCACCAGATTTTCTTGCCGTTGTCGATGCAGCCCGTCTTCACCAGCAGGTCGACGTAGCGCTCGAAGGCGGCGTAGGAGTCGTAGTGATCGGGGATGTCGGTGCGCGGGAACTTCTTGAAGACCTCGGAGCGGTAGGACTTCAGCCCCGTGTTGAAGCCGAGCCAGAAGGGCGAAGAGGTGGTGAGCGCCAGCACGTGCGGGAGGAAGTAGCGCGAGGCGTTCATGATGTGAATCTGCCGCTCGCGGTCGGGGATGCCGACGTGGACGTGGAGGCCGCAGATGAGCAGCGAGCTGGCGACCATCTGCAGCTCGTCGATGAGCAGCTTGTAGCGCGCGTCGTCGAAAATCTGCTGGTCGCGCCAGTGCGAGATCGGGTGCGTGGAGGCGGCGACGATGGCGAGCTTATTCTTGCGCGCCAGCCCCGAGAGCACCGAGCGCAGG
This sequence comes from Pyrinomonadaceae bacterium, assembly GCA_035563275.1. GTDB lineage: Bacteria > Acidobacteriota > Blastocatellia > Pyrinomonadales > Pyrinomonadaceae > QHXN01. Next base: position 3,330 of record DATMVI010000588.1, on the reverse strand, counting down.
TTGGTGAGGTCGGCGCGGGCCTCCTCGATGTCGCGGCAGATGTTGGTTCCCACCTCGACCTGCGACTGGATCATCTCGGGCTTGATCTGCTCGCCGAGAATCGTGATCCCCTCTTCGAGGAACGTCGAGACGTGCGAGCGCAGCTCGCGCGACACGGGGTCAACGATCTGGTACTCCTCCTCGATGCCGAGTGTGAATTTTTCTGGCGTCATCACGATCCTCCGGAAACCTGCCCCCGCGGCGCTTCAGCGGCCGGCGAGCGAGCGCTCGATGCGCGCGCGGTCTTCCTCGGAAAGCCCCTGAAAGTTCACGCCGACGCCGCGCCCCGGGTTGCTGTAGACGACCTCGCCGTTGCAGACCACGTCGCGATCCTCGAAGGGGATGCGCAGCGTCAGCACCGCGCCCTCGGGCAGCTCGGCCTTCGTGTTCATGTAGAGGCCGCCGGGGCTGATGTCGGTGGTCGCGGCGACGCCGGTCAGGTCGGCCCCGTCGAAGAAAACGTCGATGATGAGGCGCGAGCGCTCGTAGCGCCGCCGCTCGTCCTGCGGGTTCTGGCTGTTGACGAAGTTCATGGCCGGCGGCCTCTCCTCCCGTTGGATAAGCTGAAACGTCCGCGCTACTTCCCGCCGATGACGAAGGTCGGCACCATCCCGCCGCCCGAGGAGACGTTGGCGAGTTCCGAGAACGAGAGGCGCGTGAAGGCCGAGCCGACGCGGCCGAAGAAGAGCAGCGGGTCGAGGTCTACGAGCTGCTCGGCGTAGACCACCGAGCCGTCCTCCTGCAAGGCCGGGAACGTCTCGCGGGCGGTGCGCACGCGCTCCTGCACGAGGTAGTCGCCGTTGGCGAGCGCGGCGCGCAGCGCCTCCTCCCAGCCGATCTCGTCGTGGTTCCAGCCGATGTAGATGCCGTGGCCGCCGTAGTCGTCGTTCGGCTTGAGCACGAGCCGGTCGGCGTTCTCGGCGACGTACTCGAGGAGGTCGACCTCGCGGCCGTCCTTCTCGGTCTTGCCCTGCCGCACCTTGCGCGTCCACGGGACGTGGCGGGCGATGGCCTCGCGCTCGGCGGCCGTGAACAGCCGCGCCCAGCGCTCGTTGGTGAGCACGGCGAAGAGCGCCTTCTTGTGGATGAGCTTGGAGCGGAAGCTGTTGACCATGCAGACCGCGCCGGCGCGGTAGGCGTCGAGGAGCGCCGCGCTCTCCCTCATCACCGGCAGGTATTCGTTGACGAGGAGGCGCTTGTAGACGATGTCGATCTCGAAGCCGGCGGCGCGCAGGCGGCCGCCCGAGAACTCAAGCTCCTCGGGCGCGGCGATGACCGAGGGGTAGCCTTCGGCCTCGAAGTACTCGCGGAAGAGCTCGAACTCCTTCTGGGTCGGCAGCCCCTTGAAATCCACGATGGCGATGGAGGGCGGCCGGTCGGGCTTGCGGCCGAGGAACTCCCGGTGGGCCGTGAGCAGCGCGTCGAGCATGAGCGGGCGGCCGTGGAAGCGGCGCAGGCGGTAGCGCTCGGCGAAGCGGCGCATGACCGGGAGCTCGGAGAAGATTTCGTAGGCGGCGTCGGCGTAGGCGATGCCGGCCGGGCTTTCGCCGTTCAGCTCGACGAAGCTGTAGCTGTCGTCGATGAGGAAGGAGTCGAGGCGCGCGGTGGGCGAGACGGCGCGGTAGCCGGGGTCGATCTCGACCAGCTCGCGCTCGACCGGGGTGAGGCCGAGTTCGTCGAGGACGGCCTCGTCCTCGACGGCCGCGTCCTTGACCTTCTGGATGGCGCCCCAGACCGTCTCGCAGATGCGGGAGACGCGCGCGAAGTCCTCCTCGGTCACGAAGTGCGGGCGCAGGTAGGGCGAGAGGCGGCGGCCGCCGAAGATGAGCTTGGCGCGCTCCAGCCCCTCGTCGAGCATCCGGCGCGAGGACTCGGCCACGTCGCCCTCGTTGAGCAGTTGGTGGTAGAACTCGACGGCCTCTTGCAGCATTCCACACCTAGCGGGCCTGACTTTGATTTGAATCCAATAGCGGTGGGGGAAGAGTAGCACAGAAGCGCGCCGGGGTGGAAAGAAGGCGCGCGCGGGCGGGCGAGGCCGCCGCCGGAAACTAAAACCCTCACGGGCGGCGCCAAGTTTCTCCCGTTAGAAACTTGGCGCCGCCCGTGAGGGGTTGAAATTCTGACGTTTTTTCAGGGCTTCGCCGGGCCGGCGGGGGCGAAGGCGACGTTGACGCGCTTTTTGAGGCGGACGACGCCGAGCGTGAGCGGGTCTGTGACGGCCTCGCCGGCGAGGCGCGCGAAGGCGGGGCGGGTGAAGGCGCGGCCGTTGACCGTCTCGATCACGTCGCCGGCGAGCAGCCCGCTCGCCGCCGCGGGGCTGTCGGGCCGGACGTTGACGACCAGCACGCCGCCGCGCGCGCCCAAGCGGGCCGCGCCGCGCGCCGTCAGCCCGATGACATCCAGCCCGTAGCCGTGGAGCGGGCGGTGCGTGGCCCCGGCCGCAAGCTCGGCCGCGGCGCGCGGGGCCAGCTCGCGCGCCGTCCCGAAGCGGGCCTCGGCGATGCGCGCCTCGGCCTCCCACATCTGCGCCATCGCCCGCTCAAGCTGCGCCTCGGCCCGCCGCAGACTCTGCGAGGCGCCGGCCAGCTCGGGCCCGCCCGCGCCGCCGGCCCTCAGCTTTTGCTCTTCGAGCCGCGCGTCGCGGATTCTGGCCCGCACCGCGCGCAGGCTCTCGCGCGCCGCGCGCGCCTCGGCCACGGCGGTCGAGAGCGCGGGGTTTTCGGCCCCCTTGAGCAGCACCGAAAGCTGCAAAGGCCCCGGCTCGCGCGAGCGCCAGACGGTGAAGTCGGCGGTCGCGCCGACCGTCAGCTCCTTGAGTTCGAGCGAGAGGTCTTCGGCCGAACGCACCTCGCGCCCGCCGACGCGCGCGATCACGTCGCCCGGCAGAAGTCCCGCCGCCGAGGCGGGCGTGCCCGGCGGGACGGAGGTCAGCAGCACGCCCTGCCGCTTCTGTATGAACGGCAGCGCCGACTCGGCCGGCCAGCCCTTCTCCACCCAGCTCTCGACCGGCAGGCGGAAGGCCGCGTCGCCGCGCACGCCGAGCCACGGCTGCGGGACGCTGGCGCGGCTGGCCTGCACGCGGTTGACGGCTTGGCGCACCATCTCGCCCGTCACGATGCGCGTCTCGCCCGTCCCCGACTGCGCGACGATGCCGACGAGCGCCCCCCCCTCGGTCGTCGCCACCGCGCCCGTCCACGCCGGCGTCACGCCGTCGGCCTGCGCCGTGACCTGAAACGCCCGGCCCGAAGGCGCGCGCGTGACTTCGGTCAGGCGCGCGTCGGCGCGGTCGAT
>DATMVI010000587.1:0-6417 GCA_035563275.1 Pyrinomonadaceae bacterium | reverse complement strand
GACACACAAAGGTGACATCTGCCGGGGATGAGAAACGGCCCGGCCGGTTGCAACAGGCGGGCCAGGTGGTGCATCCTAGTAGAGTCCTTCCTTCTCTCGCGCATCGGCGGTGATGCGCCCCCGCGCCTCGTATGGCGGCGGCGTTCTGGATGGTTCGAGAGCAGGCTTATTTCAACTTCAGAAGCCGCTCACGCGCTGAGCACCCGAACGCAAGTCCTTCGCTGCTGACCGTTCCGACGAAGCCACTCCGATTCGAAGCTTCTCCTAACGCCCCGCTTGAGGCGGGGGAGGTACAGTCACACATGTCCATGAAACTCTACGTCGGCAATCTCGCTTTCCAGACCTCCAGCAGCGACCTGCAAGAGCTCTTCGGGCAGGCCGGCACGGTCGAGTCGGCTTCGGTCGTCGAGGACCGCGACACGGGCCGCTCGCGCGGCTTCGGCTTCGTCGAGATGTCGTCGAAGGAAGAGGGCGAGGCCGCCATCTCCCAGTTCAACGGGAAGGAAGTCAACGGCCGCAGCCTGACCGTCAACGAGGCGAAGCCGCGCGAAGACCGCGGTAACCGCGGCGGCGGCGGCGGTCGCGGCGGCTTCGGCGGCAACCGCGGCGGCGGCGGTCGCGACTCGCGCTGGTAGTCGTCTCCGGCCGGCCGGAGACTCTGAAAACGAGAAGCCCCGGGTCAAGTCGAAAGCTTCGGCCCGGGGCTTTTTCTGTCGGCGGCGTTTCTTCAGTCCGAGACCGAGAGGTAAGTTCGCGGCGAATGTCAGTAACCCTCAATCAAGCGACGGACGGGGCGGGCCGCCGGGCGGCCGACGCGCCCCGCTGGAACTGGTCTAACACGACGCTCGTCGTCGGCGTCCACGCCTTCAGTTTGCTGGGGCTCTGGTACTGGCCGCGCCCCGTGGACGCGGCGCTCTTCCTCGGCCTCTACCTCATTACCTGCCTCGGCATCGGCGTCGGGTACCACCGGCTGCTGACGCACCGGGGGTTCGTGTGCCCGAGGTGGCTCAGGCGCGTGCTCGCGTGGATGGGGGGGGCGGCCTTGCAGGGCGGCCCGTCGCGCTGGGTCTCGATGCACCGCCGGCACCACCGCACGGCCGACCGCGAGGGCGACCCGCACTCGCCGGTCGCGGGCTTCTTCCACGGCCACGTCGGCTGGGTCATGCGCTGGGACGAGCAGGACGCGGCCGACCACCACAAGCTGGCCCCGGACGTGTCGGGCGAAGACCCGTGGATGCGCGTGATGGACCGCGGCCTCCTCTTCATGCTGCCGTGGGCGCTGACGGGCCTGCTCTGCTTCGCCCTCGCGGGCTGGCGCGGCGTGCTGTGGGGGACATTCGTCAGGACGCTCGCCCTGTGGCACGTGACGTGGTGCGTCAACAGCATCTGTCACCGCTGGGGGCGGCGGCCGAACCAGACGCGCGACGAGAGCCGGAACGTCTGGTGGGTCGGGCTGCTCTCGCTCGGCGAGGGCTGGCACAACAACCACCACGCGCGCCCGGCCGCGGCCGTCCACGGCTGGCGCTGGTACGAGATAGACGTGTCGGGCTACGTCATCCGGCTGCTGGCGCGGCTCGGCCTCATCCGTCAGGTCGTGCGCGCGCCGCGCGGCTAGTCGTCGGCGACCGGCGCGCGCCGGCGGGCGTACTACCTGCGAATGTCTTTGAGTCAAGATCGGTGAGTTAAAAGGAGGTTCCTGTGGTCGAGCAGATGCATCAGAGCGGCGAGCGGGTGGAGAAGTTTTGCGCGGCGTGCGGCGAGGAGCGCGGGCACGTCGTGACCTCGGTCACGAAGGGCGGGCGCATCTCGCACGTGAACTGCCCCAAGTGCGGGACGCGCAGCAGGTTCAAGGCCAGCGGCGAGACCTCTTCGCGCGCGGCCGCGAGCCCCGGCGCGCCTTACGACCGCACCTACACGTACCGCACGGGGCAGTCCATGACGCACCCGGTCTTCGGGCAGGGCGAGGTGACCGCGGTGCTGGACTCTCAGAAGATCGACGTGCTCTTCCCCGACCGCCTGCGCCGCCTCATCCACGGTCGCCCCTGAGCGCGGAGCGCGACGGCGACGGGGCGGCGGCGGAGGGCGCGTTAAGCGCGGGGCGGTGTCTCGCCCCGGCTCTTCGTCACTCTTCGCCCTTTTCGGCCTTCTCCAAAGCGTCGGCGTTGAGGTAGTCGGCCTCGCCGGCGGGGAAGACCACCAGAACGTTGTCGGAAGACAGCTCCATGTCGCGCGTCGCCACCACGCGCAGCGCCGTCCCCACCTTGCCTTCGTGCGCGCCGGCGCGGGCGCGGACTCGGTCGCCGACTTTAATTCCCTTGTCCTGCTCGGCCATCTCGCTTCCCCGCGCCGGCCCCGCCGGGCCGCGGGTTCCCGCCCCGGCGGCTAAGCCCCGGGTCACTCCGCCGACCAGTCCTTCTCGTCCTGCGCGTCGCCGTGCCGCCCGTCGTTCTTCCCCTTGAGGAAGAGCGGGACGGGGTGCTTCTCGTCGGCAAGGTTCCCCGTGTGCCGCCGCGGCGCGTGCTCTTCGGGCTCCCCCGCCGTCTCGTCGTTCGGTCTCTCGGTCTCGCTCATCTTCGTCCGCCTTTCTTAATTGACCTCTTCGATCTCGCGCCCGTCCGCCTCGGCCAGCAGCTCGGCCCGCTCGTCCCTCGTGAGGTTTTGCAGGTAGTCCAAAAAGTCTTCGCGCCCCTCCTCGCCTTCGAGCGCGGCCGCGAGCCTTTCGACGAAATCGTCGTACGCGTTCACCCGCGCCCGCCGTTCCCGCGGCGCATGATCTCCAGCGCGGCGGAGAGGTGGCGCACGGCGTCGCCGCGCAGGGTGTCGATGGCCGGGCCGTGCTCGGCCGTCTCGGGCCCGCCCGCGAGGTCTATGACGGCGGCTATCGCCGCGAAGGCCGCCAGCGCCTCCGACTTGGCCTCTTCGAGCCGGCCCGGTTCGTCGCCCATTCCCCTCACCCCCGTCCGACCTAATCGGCGTGTTCGGTCACGCGCGTCCGGCTGTCGGCGTACATGTCCCGGTACTCCGTGCCGTCCTCGGCCGTGATGCCCCTGAACAGCATGGCCTCGTCGGCGCCGGAGCCGCGCTCGCGCAGCTCGGCCTGCACCTGATTCCAGCTCAGCCTCTTCCAGAGAATCTGGTTCGGGCGTCTGACGAGGTAGTGTTTCGCGTCTCTGCTGACGAGTCCTTTGCCGCTCATGTTCCGTTCACCGCTTTTCTGTTCGCCGTCGCCTCCCCTCGCTATTCGAGGTAGTGTTCGCCGAGGCTGTCCCGGAGCGCGGCCGGGACGGCGTCCCAGCACGCCACCGAGAGCACACTCAGCGTTAATTTCGAGAGGCGCACGCGCGCGTAACGCCAACGGCCGGGCGTCTCCTCGTAGCGCCAGCGGTAGAAGGGGCCGTCCGCGCGCCTGCTGTAGAAGACCGCCTGCCCGCCGGGCGCTTCCTTGACCGCGCGCCGGACGTAGACCCGCAGCTCTCTCATCTCATCCACCCTCGGCGGTTCGCATGCTTCAGTCCCGGCGGCCGCCGCAACGCCGCGCGGGCGCGGCTCCTCTGCGGCGGCTTCGCCCGCCTTCACCGCCGCCGTCAGACGAGTTTCATCAGGTAGGCGAGGCCCGCCGCGTCGAGGGCGGCGATGAGGGCGACGTGCAGCCAGCCGATGGTCGAGCGGCGGCAGTCGGGGCAGCGCATCCGGAGGCCGCGCAGCGTACACGCGCAACTGGGGCAGTATTTCTCCATCTTCCCTTGCCCCCTCGATGAGTTTCGCCGCGCCGGCGACCTCGCCCCCCCCTCAATCCGCGGCGCCCGCCACCGGCTGCCCCGTCAGACTCTCGTCGTCCGCCGCCGAGTCGTCCTTAGTGTTGTTGACGAAGGACACGAGGCCGAGCTTGACCTCTTCGAGCGCGATGGTGGTGGTGCGGCGCCTCGCCGGGTCGGCGTTGATGCGCGGGCGCGCGCCGCGCTGGAGTTGCTTGCTCCTCTGCGCCGCCACCATGACCAGACGGAACCTTGAGTCCACCCCCGGCCAGCGCTCTTCGTGCTTCGCGCTGACCACGTCGTGGCCCGTGCTGTTATACATTTCAGACATCGGAAGTGCTCCGACCGCGGCGTACATCACGTGGTGATGTGATACTCCTCGGTCTGGTTGATGCGGCGGAAGATGCCGAGGAAGACGCACGCGCAGGCGACGCCGGCCGCGCCGATGGCGAGCCACAGGTTACCCCCGCCGCCCTGCGCGTCGAGCGCCCCCTGCATGTCCCTGAACACGACGAACAGGTAGAACTGCCAAGCCGCGACTGCCGCCGCCAACAGGCCGACGCCCCACAACGCGACCCGCGTGAGACCGTTGCCGATGTAGCTCATTCGTCACCTCCGACGCTCGTTTGAAAGGTTAGTTCGTGGGGGGGTTGCCGTGGCCGGGCGGCCGCGCTCGTCAACGCCGGGTGTCGGCCGCCTCGGCCCCTGCGCGTTTGAGGAGCGCGCCGCGCCCCGCGGCCGTGCGCGGTGACGCGGACGAGTCGGCGCTGATCCGGAAGACGACGCGGCGGGTGAACATTTTTCAGCCCCGGAAGTTGCGCTGTTGGCTTCAGGCGATCCGGTTGATTCCGGAGGGGCTGAGAAGGGAGTTAGCTAGGCTCGGTTCACAACCATCTTGCGGCACACGCACAGGTATGTCAACCCGGTCGCCCTCCCCCCCCGCGCGCGGTTTCGCGCCCCCGCGCGTTTTTAATTTGACACGGAGGATTTAAGGAGTATAGTTACGGCCTCCTCTTAACTTCCCCTAAAGGAGTTTAGAGAGAAGGAAGGCCGCCGGAGAGCGAGGCTCCGGCGGCCTTCCCTTTTCGCCCCGCACCCGGCGGCTTCGCCACGCCGGCCTCCCGATATTACACAACTATTACAAGCGAGCCGGCGCAAACTCGCCCCGCCGTGGTATCTAAGTGTAGGTACACATCTCGAAAACTGTGCGGGGCATGAATGAGTAACGAAGCGATCACCGACATCCAGCGCAAGGCCGGCATCAACTGGCCCACCTGCATCACGATGGTCGTCTTCCACGTCGGCGCGGTGGCGGCGCTCTTCATGTTCAGTTGGGAGGCGCTGGCCGTGTCCCTGCTGCTCTGGTGGGTGTCGGGGAGCCTCGGCGTCGGCATGGGCTTCCACCGGCTGCTCACGCACCGCGGGTATAAGACGCCGAAGGCGGTCGAGTACCTCCTCACCTTCTGCGGGCTGCTGGCCCTCGAAGCCGGGCCCATCGCGTGGGTCGTGACGCACCGCATCCACCACGCGCACGCCGACGCGCCCGGCGACCCGCACACGCCGCGCGACGGAAACTGGTGGGCGCACATGGGCTGGATTCTGACGGGCACGGCGCAGCGCTACGGCCGTGAGGTGCGCGCCCGGTACGCCCCCGACCTGATGAGAGACCCCGCGCACCGCTGGTTCGAGAGGCTCTATTACGTGCCGATCATCGCGCTCGGCGTCGTGCTTTTGGCGGCGGGCGGCTGGCCGATGCTGTTCTGGGGCGTCTTCCTGCGCGTGACGTTCAACCTGCACACGACGTGGCTCGTCAACTCGGCGACGCACCTGTGGGGCGGGCGCCGGTTCGAGACGGGGGACGACTCGCGCAACAGTTGGTGGGTGGCACTGCTCACGTGGGGCGAGGGCTGGCACAACAACCACCACGCGCACCCCCCCGCCGCCAGACACGGCCTCGCGTGGTACGAGGTGGACGTGAACTGGTGGGGCATCCGCGCGCTCGAACTGCTGGGGCTGGCGAAGGACGTTAAGCTAATCAGCGCGGCCGCTCTGGCTAAAGAAGCGGTCTCAAGGCAGGCCCGGCTCAAGACGGCGGCGTAGCGCGGCGAGGTTCCGGCATCGCGAACTCCATCATGAAACCGCCGGCCGATAACCCGGCGACTCTTTTACGGAAAAGCCTCCGGCGGAAACTCTTGCCGGAGGCTCTTTCACGTTCGACAACTGCGGGCTTCCAGAGGAGAACCTTAATTGTCTAAAGAAGACCTGATCCCGGCGATGGGCGTGATTATCGACAAGCAGCCCAACGCCTTCTTCAAAGTCCTGATCGACAACAGCGAACACGTCGTGCTCGCGCAAATCTCGGGCAAGATGCGCAAGAACCGCATCCGCATCCTGATGGGCGACCGCGTCAGCGTCGAGCTGTCGCCCTACGACCTCACGCGAGGCCGCATCACCTACAGGTATAAGTGAGAGGGCCGGCGGACTCTCGGCCAACGGCGACGGGCAGATAATGTTGACTCACGAGGCGGGTGCTTGCAGGGAGGCGTCGGCCCGCTTCGCCCGCGCCCTGCGCCACGCCGCCCACCCCTCCCTCACCAGCGGGTAGATCGCCCCCCGGTTCTCGTAGACCACCCGCGCCCACGCCCCCTTCGTCATCTGCGGG
>DATMVI010000586.1:0-4477 GCA_035563275.1 Pyrinomonadaceae bacterium | reverse complement strand
ATGCCGTAGACGGCGGCCGACTGTGTGCGGAAGAGCATAGGCGTGGAGTGGCAGACCCGTATGAGGAACGCAGGCGGGGCGCTCGCGTTTGACGGACTCAAGGGTAGGGCCGGAGTTTAGCACAAAACAGAGTTTCAAGTTCCGAGTTAAAAGCAAAGGAGGACGACGGCCGCGTTGGCTGTCGTCCTCCTTCTTAGGTTTTAACTTGAAACTCGAAACCCGGAACCTGTTCGTTACCGGCGGCGCGTCTGCGGCGCGGAGTTGCCGTTCGAGGGGACGCGGAGGCGCTGGCCGCTCTTGAGCGTCGCGCCGGCCGGCAGCGTGTTGAGCTTCGCCACGTCCTCGACCGAGGCCCCGACGCGGGCCGCGAACTGCGCGACGGTCTCGCCGGCGCGCGCCGCGATCATCTGGAGGTTGCCGCCCGTCGGCGCGGGCGCGCCCCCGGCGCGCGGCCGCTCGTAAGCCTTGGCCGTCATCAACACGCGGCCGCCCGTCGGGACGACGAGCTTGCCGCCCTTGCTGAGGTCAACGCCCGGGTTCCACTGCTGGAGCGCCGCCACGCTCGTGCCCGCGCGCGAGGCCACGGCCTGCCAGTCCTCGCCCGCCTCGGCCGTCACGACCCGCGCCAACTGGTTGCGGCGCTCGACGGGGATGCGCTTGAGCATCGCCACCAACTGCGCGCCGCGCTTCGGCGGCACGCGGACGTGGAAGGCTTCGCCCGGCGGCGTCACGTCGCGGCGCAGCTCGGGGTTGAGGGCGCGGACGTAGTCCACGCTCGAATCGGTCAGGCTCGCGATCAGGTGCAGGCTCGTCGAGGACGGGACGCTCACCGTGTCGTAGGCGAGCGGCGACATCCGCTGCACGTTGCGGAAGCCGTACTTCTCCGGGTGCTTCGCGATGAGGATGACCGCGAGGATGTTCGGGACGTAGTTGCGCGTCTCCTGCGCGATGTAGGGGTAGATGGCCCAGAAGTCCGAAGAGCCGGCGCGGCGGATGGCGCGGTCGACGTTGCCCTCGCCCGTGTTGTAGGCGCCCATCGCCAGCTCCCAGTTGCCGTGGTAGCGGTTGGCGAGGAACTTCAGGTAGCGGGCCGAGGCGCGCGTCGCCTTCTCGAAGCCGTTGCGCTCGTCGACGTAGGCCGTCTGCCGGAGGCCGAAGCGGGCGCCCGTGCCGGGGATGAACTGCCAGAGGCCGGAGGCCGCGGCCCACGAGCGGGCGGTCGGGCGCCACGCGCTCTCGACCTGACCGAGCCACACGATGTCCTCGGGCACGCCCTCCTCGCGGAAAATCTTGCGGGCCATCTGCATGTACTGGCCCGAGCGGCGCAGGCCCGTCTCCATCGTGGCGCGGCCGCGCCCCTGATAGTAGTTGATGAAGCCCTGCACGAGCGGGTGCGGGCGCACCTTGAAGTCGAGCGTGTTGATCTCCTCGTCGAGCTTGGCGACCTGCTCGTCGGAGACCTCGGTCTCCTCCTTCGTCAGCTCGAACTTGGCCAGCACGTCGCGCGGGCTCGGCTCGAACTTCTGCTCGGCGAAGCCGACCTGCGGCACCGGCGCGTCGCCGTGCGAGGCCGGGACGACCGCCGCGCCCGCCGAGGCCAGCTGCGTCGAAGGCGGGCCGACCTGCGTCGGGACTTCGAGGCGGTAAACGCGCTCGACGAGCTGCATGTAGAAGTTCTGGAGGCGCGGGTTGGCGCGCACGTCCATGCCCGACTTGAGGATGGTGTCGACGGACTCGTCGAAGTCGCGGCGCGCGGCCTCGCGCTTGCCGTCCTTGAGGTTCAGCTCGCCCTTGCGGAAGTAGTCTTCGGCGCGGTCGATGATGGCCTGCACGCGGGGGTCTTCGCGCTCGATCTCGTTGGGGACGTTACGAAGGTATGATTGCTGCTTGACCTGTGCGTGGAGGGCGGCGGAGGGAGCGACGAGCGACGCGAACAGCGCGGCGCTGGCGACGAAGCGGGGGAGGCTCGTGTTCTTCAATCGTTGATCTCCTTTGCGAGATGAAAGCGAATCCACGATGGCGACCGGCGGCGAGGGGGTCGCACGAGCGGCATCCACTAAAGTTCCGAAAAGTATAGCCCTTCGATGAAGGAGACGGCTCTGGGCGATGGGCCTCCGTGGCGGAGAGCAGAGCCCTCAGAAACCGCCGGGGAGGTTAGCATACGCCCCCTCAAGTGTCAAACCTTACTTCCCGCATCTCTATGCAAATAAAAGGCGAAACGGCCGACATTTCCTGTACTTTTTCGCTTCGCCGGAGGGGAGAACTATGATGCCCGAGGGGGCGCGCGGGTTGCGCCCCGCCGCCGCCCGCACGGCCTAAACGAATGGTAAAAGGCGGCCTGCCCGCCTCCGGCTCAAGCTTTACTGGAAGCTCGGGCCGGAGGCGGACAGGCCGCCCCCGGTTCGGTCAAATTGAACAGGGCCTCAGACGCGCGGCGCGGCCGCCTGCGGCAGACGCGGCTGGCGGTCGCGGACGGGCGGGGCCGGCTGCGGCGTCTTCTCCTTGAGCGCCTCGCGGAAGACCTCGCGGACATGTTCGACGAAGACGAACTGCATCTCGCCGAACAGCTCGCGCGGAACCTCCTCCATGTCGCGGCGGTTGAGCTGCGGCAGGATGACCTTCGAGACGCGCGCGCGGCGCGCCGCCAGCAGCTTCTCCTTGACGCCGCCGACGGGCAGGACGTTGCCGCGCAGGGTGATCTCGCCCGTCATCGCCACGTCCTTGCGGACGGGGCGCTGCGCGAGCGAAGAGACCATGGCCGCCGCGAGCGTGATGCCGGCCGAGGGGCCGTCCTTCGGGATCGCGCCCTCGGGGATGTGGATGTGGAGGTCGAACTTCTCGAAGTCGTCCTCGGGGATGTCGAGCTCGCGGGCGCGCGACTTGGCGTAGGAGTAGGCGGCCTGCGCCGACTCGCGCATGACCTCGCCGAGCTGGCCCGTGAGCACGAGCGCGCCCTTGCCCTTCACCCTCAGCGCCTCGATGAAGAGCACGTCGCCGCCGACGGCCGTCCACGCCAGCCCCGTGGCGACGCCGATCTGATCCTTCTTCAGAATCTCCTCGGGGAAGACTTTGGGCGCGCCGAGGAAGTCGTGGATGTTGCGCGGCGTGACGCGCACCACCTCGGTGCGCCCCTCGGCGACGCGGCGCGCCACCTTGCGGCAGACGGCCCCGATCTCGCGCTCCAACTGCCGCAGGCCGGCCTCCTGCGTGTACTGCTGGATGACGACCGAGAGCGCGCGCTTCGAGATTTGGACGTGCTTGGGCGAGATGCCGTTCTCTTCGAGCTGCTTCGGCAGGAGGTGGCGGCGCGCGATCTCCAGCTTCTCCTCCTCGGTGTAGCCGGCGAGGCGGATGACCTCCATGCGGTCGCGCAGCGCCGGCTGCACGGTGTCGAGCACGTTGGCCGTCGTCATGAACATCACGTTCGAGAGGTCGAAGGTGACGCCGAGGTAGTTGTCGCGGAAAGAGTTGTTCTGCTCCGGGTCGAGGACTTCGAGCAGGGCCGACGACGGGTCGCCGCGGAAGTCGGCGCCGACCTTGTCAATCTCGTCGAGCATGATGAGCGGGTTGTTCGTGCCCGCCTGCTGAAGGGCCTGAATGATGCGGCCGGGCATCGCGCCGACGTAGGTGCGGCGGTGGCCGCGAATCTCGGCCTCGTCGTGGAGCCCGCCCAGAGAGAGCCGGACGAACTTGCGGTCGAGGGCGCGGGCGATGGAGCGGCCGAGCGAGGTCTTGCCGACGCCCGGCGGGCCGACGAGGCAGAGGATCGAGCCCTTCGGCTTCTCCTTGAGCTTGCGCACGGCCAGCGCCTCGACGATGCGCTCCTTAACTTTTTCGAGGCCGTAGTGGTCGTCGTCGAGAATCTGCTGCGCCTTCGCCAAGTCGAGGTTATCGACCGACGCCTTCGACCACGGCAGGTCGGTCATGATCTCCATCCAGTTGCGCAGCGTCGCCGTCTCGGCCGCGTCCGGGTGCATCCGCTCCAGCTTCTTCAACTGCCGGAGCGCCTCCTCCTCGGCGTGCTTCGGCATCGAGGCGGACTCGATCTTCTCGCGGAACTGCGCGATCTCCTCGGCCAGCTCGTTGCCCTCGCCCAGCTCGGTCTGGATGGCCTTCATCTGCTGGCGCAGGAAGAACTCGCGCTGCGAGCGGTCGATGTCGGCGCGCGCCTGCGTGTTGATCTCCTGCTGGACGGTGAGGACTTCGATCTCCTTGTTGAGCAGGTCGTTGACGCGGCGCAGGCGCGCCGTCGTGTCGGCGATGTCTAAGACCGACTGCGCGTCCTCGACTTTTAATTCGAGGTTCGACGCGGCGAGGTCGGCCAGCCGGCCCGGCTCGTCGAGGCTGGAGACGATGGCCATCACCTCGGGCGAGATGCTCTTGCCGAGGTTGGCGGCCTTCTCCATCGAGGCGCGCACGTTGCGCACCAGCGCCTCGACTTCGAGCGAGCGCTCGGGCGCGCCCGACTCGGCGAGCA
>DATMVI010000585.1:0-4568 GCA_035563275.1 Pyrinomonadaceae bacterium | reverse complement strand
GCCGAGGCGTGCGTGGGGGCTTTGCGCGGGGCGGGGGTGGGGGAGGTCGTCGTCGTCGTCGGGCATCGCGCGGAAGAGGTGCGCGCGGCGTTGGCGGGCGTCGAGGGCGTTCGCTTCGCTTTGAATGACGCGGCGGGGAGCGAGATGGGCGTCTCGGTGGCGCGGGGCGTCGGGGCGGTCTCCGGAGGCGCGGGCGCGTTGCTCGTGGCGCTCGTTGACCAGCCGGCCGTGCCTTCGGCGGCGGTCGAAGCGGTCGTGGGGGCGTGGCGCCGGACGGGCGCGCGGCTGGTCGTGCCGGAGTGGGAGGGGCGCGGCGGCCACCCGGTGTTGATAGACCTCGCCCTGCGCGAAGAGCTTTTGAGCGTCGCGCCGCGGAGGGGCTTGCGCGCGCTCTTCGACGCGCACCGCGCGGAGGTTCTGCGCGTCCCCGCCGGCTCGCCCTTCGTTGCGCGCGACATGGACACGTGGGAAGATTACGCCGCGCTGCACCGCGAGGTCTTCGGCCGGGGGCCGGAAGAGAGCGGGCGGGAGTCGGCAGACGATAGCCGGTAGCGCCGCGTTGAGGTCGCCGACTCCGACATCCGAGCGATTCAAAGAGACTGTCTTTCCGCCGTCTGCCGACTCACGTCTACTCTCTTCCGTCTGCCCCCTTGTCCTCTTTCAATCCAACCTTTCTTTTTGACAGCTCATCAAAGATACGGACGAGTTGACCCGCGGTTTCGGGCGGCTCCTAAGGAGAAGGAAATGTTGAAGAAGAGGCCCCTATTTTTCGTCATCATGGCGCTGGTCGTGGCGCTCGCGGGCGTCGGGCTGAGCGCGCCCGGCGTCGCGGCCCCGCAGACCCCTTTGCAGTTCCGGCTGCGGACAACCGACGGCGGCGAAATCTCTTCGCAGATGCTGCGCGGCGACGTGGTGGTGCTGGCGTTCGGCGCGTCGTGGCTGCCGCTGTCGAGGGATCAGGTGCGGGGCGTGCAGGAGTTGGCCGACGAGTTCGGCGAGCGTCAGGTGCGCGTCTACTGGGTGAGCACCGACTCGGACAAGCCGGGGTCGAAGAACTTCGCCTCGGACGAGCAGTTGCGGGCCTTCGCGCGCAGGAACGGGCTGAAGGTGGCGGTGCTGCGCGACCCGGACGGCGCGCTCTTCAAGCGGATGGGCGTGGCCGGCAACCAACTCCCGGCCGTCGTCATTCTTAATCAGGGCGGTGAGGTCAACGCCCCGACCATCGGCGGCTTCGACCCCGGCCGCAAGCTCGTCGACACGCTCTCGCCGCGGCTGAACACGCTGCTCGGCCGGTAAGGCCGGAGCGCACTGCTTGAAAACATTGGGGGCGACTCCGCGCGCGGAGTCGCCCCCAATGTTTTTATGGGCGGTGCCGTTTCTAACGCGCCTTCGCCGCTTCCTCTACGGCCCGCCGGAGCACGGCGTCGGTTCCCTCCCTCAAATCTTTGAGGCTCGCGGGCAGCTCGATGTCGGGGGCGATGCCGACGCCCTCGAAGGGCGCGCCGTCGGGGAAGAAGGTGCGGATGCTGCCGACGACGATCAGCATGCCGTTGCCGAAGTCGTGCAGGTAAGGCTGGCCGGTGCTGCCGGCCGTGCGCTCGCCGATGACGGTGGCGCGGCCGTTGTCCTTGAACGGCATTACGAAGTCCTCGCAGGCCGAGCCGCAGCCGCCGTCGGCCAGAATGATCAACCGGCCGCGGAAGACCGGCTCGCCCGGCTCGATGGTCTCGCCGCCCCACGTCATCATGGTGTTGGTGTGGTACTCGCGCCGGTACCTGAGCACCGCCAACGTCTGCGGCGTGGCCTCGGCCCACCAGCGGTAGGGCCGCCCCATCAGCGCCTTCGTCAACTGCTGCGGCGTCGAGCCGCCGCCGTTGCCGCGCACGTCTACGACGAGGGCTTTGGCCTCCCTGAACCGGCGAACCAACTCCAGCGCCTTCTGCTCGAAGCGCGACTCGCCGAAGCTCGGGACTTTGACGTAGGCCAGCTCGCCCTCCTTCAGCCAGCGCCCTTCGGTCTCGGGCGTCGGCGGCGGCGTGGCCTTCAGCTTCGCGCGCTCGACGACGACTTTGCGCCCGCCGCCGAGCGTGAGCGTGTAGCGGTCGGGCCAGACGTAGGGGCGGAAGAAGAAGGCGCGGCGGGCCGCGCGCTCGTCCGAGGCGGCGATGTACTTGCGGCTCTGCCGGAAGAACTCTTCGATGGGCTGGTCGTCCACCATTAGAATTTCTTCGCCGGGCCTGAAGCCCTCGGCGAAGCTGCGCGTCACGACCCACTTGCCCTCGACGACGCGGGCCGCGAGCGGCGGGAGCGCGTCGCCGTAGAGGTTGCGGTCGACGAACTGCGTGTGGCCGTTGCCCAGAGAGGCGAAGAGTTCCGCCGTGGCGAGGTCGAAGTCGAGGCGCGTGTCGGCGCCGAGGGCGCGCGCGACGTAACGCTTGAATTCGGCGTCGAAGTCGAGATGGGGGACGGCCTGCCAGTGCGCGAAGTAAGTGTTGACGGAGGAGTAGATTTTCGCGGCGATGAAGGCCCGCTCTTCGGGGCTCGGGGCGGGCGGCGCGGGCGTCTGGGCGGCGGCCGGGAGCGAGAGCAGCGCGAGGGCCGCGACGATATTTCCGATGCGCTTCAAGACAAAATTCCTTTCCGAAGGCGAGTCAGCGGGGGCGGTAAAGATTAACCGCAGGGGCTTGAAGAGACAAAAGAGAAAGCCGGCGAGTTGGGGCGCGGGCGAGCCACCTTCCCGACGTTAAGATGCGGCGCGGCCGGATCATTCGAGTCCGGCCCGCGCGCTCGGGGAGGCGGGCCCGCGCCCCAGCCGCCTCACTCCACTTTGCGGCGGGGTTAACGCAGGACTATCTCGACGCGGTTCTGTTCGAGCGAGTTGCCGGTGGCGCGCTGCAACTCGGCGACGGCCTTGTTCAGCTCGGTCTGCGCGCGCAGCTCGTTGCCGCGCGCCGTGGCGAGCGCGGTCTGCCGTTCGAGGACGAGGAAGACGGTGGACTGGCCGGCGTCGAGCTTGCGGCGCTCGCTCTCGTACTGCTGCTCGCTGGCCGTGCGGGCCGAGGCCGCCGCGCGCAGCCGCGACTCGGCCGTGCGGACTTGCTGGAGGGCGTTGCGCACGTCCACCTGAATCAACTGCTCCAACTGCTCGCGCTGCGTCCGGATGCGCTCGGCCTCGACGAGCGAGCGGCCGAGCTGCGCCTCGGCGGTGGTGTTGCGGAACGGCAGGTTGATCTGCACGCCGACGCGGAAGGTGCTGAAGCGGTTCGCGAGGAGGTTGCCGTAGGACTGGCCGAGGCCGCCGACGAGCGTGCCCGGCAAGGTCTGCGGCGGCAACTCCTGAAGCGGCGGCAGGCCGTTGATGGCCGACAGCTCGTTGATGCGCTGGCGCAGTTGCGCCGTCGAGGCGGTGAACGGGTTCGAGGCGTCCGAGGTGTTGAGCGAGCCGGCGAGGCCGGTCGCGCCGTAGGAGGCGACGAGGTCGAGCTGCGGCCGCGTCTGCTCGCGCGCGTAGCGCTGCTCGATCTCGTTGATCTCGCGCGCCACGTCGGACGACTGCAACTCGGGCCGGCTCCTGAGCGCCGCGGCCATCGCGTCCTGCAGGGGCACGGCCGGCGGCGGCACGTCCACCTCATCGACGGGGACGAGCGAGGCGTTCCAGAGCGGAGCCTCACGGTTCTCGGCGATGAGGTTCTTGAGGTTGTTCTCGGCGCGGCCCACCTCGTCGAGCGCCGTGTAGACGCTCTGCTCGAAGCCGGAGACCTGCGCCTCGGCGGCGACCACGTCGATGGGCGCGAGGACGCCTTCCCGCACGAGCCGCCGGTTGTGTTCGAGCTGCGCGCGCGCGTCGCGCACGGCGTCGCGCTGAATCTGTAGGTTGCGCAGCGCGTAGACCAAGTCCCAGTAGGCGCGCTGGACGCCCGTGATCGTCTCGATGGCGCGCTGGCGGAACTGCGCGTCGGTCAGGCTCAAGTTGCGGCGCGCGATCTCGATGGCGCGGCGGTTCTGGTCGAAGGAGCGGCCGCGCAGGACGGGCTGCGTGTAGTTGAAGACGAGCGACGAGGGGTACTGCGGGTTGAGCGCCGCGAACTGGTTGTCGGTCGTGATGCGGTTGGTGACGAAGTCCACGCGGTAGCCGCCGCCGAACTTCGGCGTCAGGCCCTGAACGGAGCTGGCGCTGAAGAAGCCCGACTGCGTGACCGCGCCGGAGGTGCTGCCCGAGAGGAAGCTGGCGACCGGCGTCTCGCTGCGCTCGTAGTAGGTGCTGGTGGTGAAGCGCGGGTCGTAGACGCCGCGCGAGGCGCGCAGGTCGAACTCGGCGACGCGCACGTTCGCGCGCGCGACCTCGATGTCCTTGTTGTTGGCCAGAGCCATCTCGATGGCCTCGCGCATCGTGAGCGGGCGCTGCTCGCCCATGTCCACGCCGACGCGGTCGAGGACGGGGAAAGGCGCGGGCGCGGTGCGGAAGCCGGGCGCGACCGCCGGCACTTCGAGCTGCACGTCCGAGGGCGCAGCGGCCGGCACGCTCTCGCGTCCGGGCTGGCGCGGCCCCTGCGGCGCGGGAACCTGCG
>DATMVI010000584.1:0-5825 GCA_035563275.1 Pyrinomonadaceae bacterium | reverse complement strand
GCGGCCCGAGGTGTCGGCCGCCGCGCCCCCGGCCGTGTCGGAGGCGGGCATCTCGCTCGTCTGCGCGGCGCGCTGGCGGCGCAGGCGCTCGATGTCTATGACGAGGCGGCCCGAGGGCGTCTCGGTGCCGGCCTCGCGCAGCGTCTCGATGGTCGGGGCGCTGAAACCGGCCGAGTGTTCGAGGCCGAGGCGCTCGGCCACGCCGTACAGCTCGCGGCGGAAGTCGCCGGCGTCGCGCGGCCGCTCCTGCGGCGACTTCGCCAGCGCGTGCAGCACGAGCTCTTCGAGCGCGGGCGGGACGGACGGCGCCAGCTCGCGCGGCGGGCGCGGCTGCTCGGCCGAGTGCTTGAGCGCCAGCGCCAGCGGCGTCGCGCCCGTGAAGGGCGTCGCGCCCGTCAGCATCTCGTAGAGGATGACGCCGAGGCTGTACACGTCCGAGGACGGCGTCAGCGGCACGCCGTCGCACTGCTCGGGCGACATGTAGCGCGGCGTGCCGATCATCACGCCCGTGCCGGTGAGCGTGTCGTGGGGCTGGCCGTCGCCCGTGTCGTCGGCGGCCAGCTTGGCGATGCCGAAGTCGAGCACCTTGACGAGGTGCGGGGCGTTCGGGCGCTGGACGACGAAGATGTTGCCGGGCTTGAGGTCGCGGTGGATGACGCCGGCGTCGTGGGCCGCGGCGACGGCCGCCGCCACCTGAAGCATCAGGGAGACGGCGCGGGCCGGGTCGAGCGGCGCCTCGCGCGCGAGCAGCTCGCGCATGGGGCGGCCTTCGAGCAGCTCCATGACGAGGTAGACCAGCCCGTCGCGCGTCTCGCCGAAGTCGGTGACGGCCACCGCGTTCGAGTGCTGGAGGCGGCCGGCCGCGCGCGCCTCGCGCCGGAAGCGCTCCTTCGCCGCCTCGTCGGTGACCAGACGGCGGTTGAGGACTTTGACGGCGACGGGCCGCTCGATGAGCAGGTGGGTGGCGCGGTAGACCGTGCCCATGCCGCCCTCGCCGAGCCGCTCGTCGAGGCGATACTTCTCGTCGAGCGTGCGCCCCACGAGCGGGTCGCCGTCGGCCGACCCGCCCGGCGCGGAAGGGCCGGAGACGACCGTCGGCTCGGCGCGCAGCGGCGTCCCGTCCTCCGGGCAGAGGGTCACCCCGGCGTCGAACCGCCGGCCGCATTGCGGGCACTCAAGCATAAACAAAGAACGGGTGCCGGGCGTCACTCCGTGTTCGGGTTGAACTCGCCTGTGACCGTGTCGCTGTCGGGGTTCTCGGTGCCCGGCAGCGGCGAGCCGGGCGGCGGCTCGCCGTGGATTTTGGTGTTCGGGCTCTCCGCCTCGGTCGGCTTCTTCTCGGTATTGAGGGTTCCCTCCCCCAACTCTTCGCTCATCTCCGCGCCCCTCCTGCCTGAATGTTTCAGTCGTCGCCGGCTAAGACCTGCGCGCGCGAAGCCTCCGCCGTCTCGCCTTCGGGCGAGGCGTCGAGGGCCGTCTCGTCGCGCATGCGGTTACGGTACGCGGCCGCGACGAAAGATGCAAACAGCGGCTGCGGGGCGAGCGGCTTCGACTTGTACTCGGGGTGGAACTGGCAGCCGAGGAACCACGGGTGCGCCTCGCGCGGCAGCTCGACCATCTCGACGAAGCGCCCGTCGGTCGAGACGCCGCTGAAGACCAGCCCCTCGCGCTCCAACTGCTCGCGGAACTCCGGGTTGAACTCGTAGCGGTGGCGGTGGCGCTCGCTGACCTCGGCGGCCCCGCCGTAGACCTCGCGCGCGAGGCTGCCCGCCGCCAGCCGGCACGACCACGCGCCGAGCCGCATCGTCCCGCCCAAGTCTTCGACGCCCACGAGGTCGCGCAGCTTGAAGATGACGGGGTGGGGCGTCTCGGGGTCGAACTCGGTCGAGTCGGCGCCGGCGAGCCCGCAGACGTTGCGCGCGTACTCGATGACGGCCGTCTGCATCCCCAGACAGATGCCGAAGTAGGGCGTGCGCGACTTGCGCGCGTAGGTGATGGCGCGGATCATGCCGGCCACGCCGCGCTTGCCGAAGCCGCCGGGCACGAGGATGGCGTCGAAGTCCCTCAGCCGCTCCTCGTAGTCGTCGTCCATCAGCCCCTCAGACTCGATCCAGCGGACGTTGACCTTCACGCTGTTGGCGACGCCGCCGTGCGTCAGCGCCTCGCGCAGAGACTTGTAGGAGTCTTCCAGCTCGACGTACTTGCCGACGATGCCGACGGTGACGGAGCCGGCGGGCGGGTCGCGGACGGTGGCGACCAGCTCGCGCCAGCGCGTCAGGTCGCTGTGCGCGGCCCGCTCCCTGAGGCCGAGTTCGGCGACGACGAGGTCGTCGAGCCCCTGCTCGTGGAAGGCGAGCGGGACTTCGTAGATGGTGTCCACGTCCTCGGCGGCGATGACGGCCTGCTCGCGGACGTTGCAGAAGAGGGCGATCTTCGAGCGGATGTCGCGCGAGAGCGGGCGGTCGGAGCGGCACAGGAGGATGTCGACGGCGATGCCGATCTCGCGCAGGTCGCGCACCGAGTGCTGCGTCGGCTTGGTCTTCAGCTCGCCGGCGGCGGCGATGTAGGGGACGAGCGTGAGGTGTATGAAGAGCGCGCCGGCGGCGCCGTCCCGCCTCTCCTCGTTGCCCATCTGGCGGATGGCTTCGAGGAACGGGAGCGACTCGATGTCGCCGACCGTGCCGCCGATCTCGACGATGACCACGTCCGGGTCGTCCTTCTCGGCCACGGCGCGCACCGCCCGCTTGATCTCGTCGGTGATGTGCGGGATGACCTGAATGGTCTTGCCGAGGTAGTCGCCCCGGCGCTCCTTCTCGATGACGGAGAGGTAAATGCGGCCGGTCGTCCAGTTGTTGCCCTGCGCGAGCCGCGCGTTGGTGAAGCGCTCGTAGTGGCCGAGGTCGAGGTCGGTCTCCGCGCCGTCGTCGGTGACGAAGACCTCGCCGTGCTGGAAGGGCGACATGGTGCCGGGGTCAACGTTGATGTAGGGGTCGAGCTTGATGAGCGAGACCGAGAGGCCGCGCGCCTCCAGCAGGCACCCGATGGAGGAGGCCGCCAGCCCCTTGCCGAGGCTCGAAACCACGCCGCCCGTCACGAAGATGTATTTAGGCATCGTCTTCCCCCTCCTCTTCGACCGCCAGCCCCCGCCGCCCGCGCCTGACGGCCGGCTCGTCCCCGGCCCGCGGCCCGCCCGCCCCCTCTCCTTCGCGCCCGCCCGGGCCCCCGCCGTCGATCAGCAGTTGGTCGTCGTAGAAGCCGGCGCGCAGGTCTTTCTGCACCTCGACGGCCTCGGCCGCCCGCGGGTTCGTCAGCTTCTGGAGCGAGTACATCACGCCGGCCACGCCCGCCGACATCGTCCCGCGCGCCTCGGCCGCGCGCCGCTCGAACTCCTCGTCCGTCATCGGCGGCCTCGCCTTCCCCAGAAACGAGAGCCCGGCGACCGCCCCCGCGATCACCAGCACGAAGATGCCGAGTCCGATCCAGTCGCCCATAAATTTCGAGCCCGAAGTCCGAAGGCTCGGAGTCCGGGGCCGAAGCTTTCAACCTCGAACCTCGAAGCCGGAACCTTGAACCATCTCTCTGACGCGCCGCAAGTCCTCTTCCGTGTCCACGCCGACCGAAGGGGCGGCGGCTTCGACGACGCGGATCACGTGGCCGCGTTCGAGGATGCGAAGTTGTTCGAGCGATTCGGCGCGTTCGAGCGCCGACGGGGGCCAGCCCGCGTATTCTAACAGGAACTCGCGGCGGTAGGCGTAGAGGCCCGTGTGCTTGCGGAACGCGGCGACGAGCGCCGGCTCGCGCGCGAGCGCCTCGGCCAGCGAGCCGTGGCGGCGCACCGCGTCACGCGGGAAAGGGACGGGCGAGCGCGAGAAGTAGAGGGCGCGCCCGCCTTCGCCCAAGACCACCTTGACCACGTCGGGGCTGAGCACGTCGGCCGCCGCGTCGATCGGCTCCCACGCCGTCGCGACCGCCGCCGCCGCGTCTTCGACGAGCGCCGCCACCGCCCGCTCGATCGTCTCGGGCGCGATGAGCGGCTCGTCGCCCTGCACGTTGACGACGACCTCGGCCCCGACGGCCGCGGCGGCCTCGGCCAGACGGTCGCTGCCCGAGGCGTGGTCGGCGCGCGTCATCACGGCCTCGTGCCCGGCCTCGCGCACGGCCCGCAGAATCCGCTCGTCGTCGGTCGCCACGACGGCGCGCGAGACGCAGCGGGCGGCCAGCGCGCGCTCGACGACGCGCACGACCATCGGGCGGCCGGCGATGTCGGCGAGCGGCTTTCCGGGCAGGCGACTCGAAGAGTAGCGCGCGGGGATGATGCAGACGACGTTGGGGTTCGGAGTCGGGAGGCCCGTTTGATTCACGGGTCTACAACATAACAGAAAAGCCGCGAATCGTAAATCGAGAATCGCGGGCCGCCAAGACGGCCCCGGCCGCCGGCCGCCGGTTTTTTGTCTTTTACCGGTGGCCGAGGACTGCTTTTTCGACCCGCGATCGGCGATTCACGATTCGCGGTATTTGTTCCCGCTTGTCACCCGTCGCTCGGCTAAGCTACCATGCCGCCATCTGCGCGAGGCTCATGAGTTCACCGTCATTTTCCCAGAGTCCCGAGAGCGGCCCCGCGCCGCCCGCGCTGGCCGAGAGCATTCTTGAGCTGGTCGGCCGCACGCCTCTGCTGCACCTTGCGCGCTTCGCCCCGCCCCCGCTCGCCGGCGTCTACGCCAAGCTCGAATACATGAACCCCGGCGGGTCGGTCAAAGACCGCGCCGCCCTCGGCATGATCCTCGACGCCGAGCGGCGCGGCGCTTTGCGCCCCGGCGCGACCATCATCGAGCCGACGGCCGGCAACACCGGCATCGGCCTCGCCCTCGTCGGCGTCGCCCGCGGCTACCGCGTCGTCCTCTGCGTCCCCGAGGGCTACTCGCGCGAGAAGATGAAGATCATGGAGGCGCTCGGCGGGCAGGTCGAGTACGTGCCGGCCGAGTCGGGGATGGAGGGCGCGGTCAGGCGCGCGCGCGAGCTGGCCGAAGAGACGCCCGGCAGCTTCGTCCCGCAGCAGTTCGAGAACCCGGCCAACCCGCTCTTCCACGAGGAGACCACCGCGCGCGAGATCATCGAGCAGATGGAGGGGCGCGTGGACGCCGTCGTCCTCGGGTGCGGCTCGGCCGGCTCGCTCACCGGCATCACGCGCGCGCTCAGGCGCGTGAACCCCGACCTCCAGTGCTTCCTCGTCGAGCCGGTCGGCTCGATCCTCGGCGGCGGCGAGCCGGGCTTCTACCGGCTCGAAGGCATCGGCCAGCGCGAGTTCATCCCGCCGAACCTCGACTGCGGGCTGGCCGACGAGGTCATCGCCATCACGGACGCCGAGGCGTTCGCGACCGTCCGCGAGTTGGCCCGCGCCGAGGGCGTCCTCGGCGGCGGCTCGACGGGCGCGGCCGCGGCCGCCGCCAAACAGGTCGCCGCCCGCCTCGGCGCGGGCCGGCGCGTCGTGACGCTCTTCCCCGACGGGGCCGAGCGCTACATGAGTCAGGGAATCTTCGACTAGCGCGGAAGTCAGAGCGCAGAACGCGGAATTAGAAGACGGCTTGTTTTTCATTCCGCATTCTGCGCTCCGCATTCATCATTTAATCTTATGGGCTTTTCTACGACCGCCATCCACGCCGGCAACGACCCCGAGGCGACGACCGGGGCCGTGACCGTGCCGATCTACCAGACCTCGACCTACGCGCAGGAGGGCTTGGGGAAGCCGCGCGGGGGCTACGAGTACGCGCGCACGCAGAACCCGACGCGCGCGGCCGTCGAGCAGAACATCGCGGCGCTCGAAGGGG
>DATMVI010000583.1:0-8322 GCA_035563275.1 Pyrinomonadaceae bacterium | reverse complement strand
CGCGGCTCTCGGCCAACATCTCGGCGGCGCGCGTGCGGCGCGCGCGCTCAAGGCTGCGGATGGCGGCCATCGTCTGCGGGGCCTCGGTCGGCTCGCGCTCGACGCGGCGCAGCACCTCGACGTAGCGCCGCAGCTCGGGCGAGGGCGCGAGGCGCGCCGACTCGTCGCCGCGCTCGTCTTCGAGGACGTAGGCCAAGTGCTCGGCGGCCGCCTCGTGGTCGCCGGCGCGGTGGTAGAGCGCGCCGAGGGTGAAGTAGACGAGCGGCGGCGGGTCGGCCATCAGGTGCAGGACGCGCTCGCCCTCGCCGATGACGTGGCCGAGCTCGAAGCCGTACCAGCGCTTCTCGTCGTCGCGCAGCACCTCGTTGGCCGAGATGTAGAAGTCGAAGATGTTCTTGATGTCCTGCCGCTCGGAGCGCTGCACGGCGCGCCAGACGAAGTAGACGACCGTGGCGAAGAAGAAGATGACCGTCAGCGGGATGCCCATCACGCCGAGCATCGCCATGATGACGATGATCGCCAGCAGCCGCTGCGCCGTTTCCTGCCCCTTAGTCATAACTTAATAGTTCCGGGTTTCGGGCCGCGGGCCCCCGGTTAAGAACGGCTTCGCCTTTAACCGGGAACCCGCGACCCGCGCCCCGAAACTAACCTTTGATTCTTCGCCTGATGCTCGCGCCGGCCTCGGCGGTGGAGAGTGTGCCGCCGAGGTCGCGGGTCGTCTCGCCGTCGGCGATTGATTCGCGCACCGCCCGCTCGACCGCCGCCGCCGCTTCCGCGTGTCCCAAATATTCTAGCATCAACGCCGCACTGAGAATAGCGCCTGCCGGGTTGGCCCGCGACTGGCCCGCGAGCGGCGGCGCGCTGCCGTGGACGGGCTCGAAGAGCGAGACGCGGCCCGGGTGGATGTTGCCCGAGGCGGCGAGGCCGAGCCCGCCCTGAAGGGCCGCGCCGAGGTCGGTCAGGATGTCGCCGAAGAGGTTGCTCGTGACGACGACGCCGTACTGCTTCGGGTTCAGGATCATGAACATCGCCATCGCGTCCACGTACTGGTGGTTGGCCTCGATGTCGGCGTACTCGGCCGCGACCTCTTTGAAGACGCGCTGCCAGAGGTCGCCGCCGAAGCGCTGCACGTTCGACTTGTCGGCCATCGTCACGCGCGCGCGGCCGCGCGCCCGAGCGTACTCGAAGGCCGCGACGACGATGCGCTCGACGCCCTTGCGCGTGTTGAACTCCTCCTGCGTGGCGACCTCGTCGGGCGTGCCGCGCTTGAGGAAGCCGCCCGCGCCGCTGTACGCGCCCTCCGTGTTCTCGCGGAAGACGACGAAGTCTATGTCGTCGGGCGTGCGGTCGCGCAGGGGCGTGAGCCGCGGGTGGAGGAGCCGGACGGGGCGCAGGTTGATGTAGAGGTCGAGGCCGCGGCGCATCCCGAGCAGGATCTCTTCGGCGTGCTGGTTCGTGGGCACGCGCGGGTCGCCGAACGCGCCGGCGAGGATGGCGTCGAAGTCGCGCGTGAGCATGTCGAGCGCGCCCTCGGGCAGGCCGACGCCCTCGCTCAGGAACTTGTCCGCGCCCCAGTCGAAGTGGCGGAAGTCGAGCCGCACGCCGTGCGTCTCGCGCAGGGCTTCGAGGACGGCGACGGCCTCGGCGGTGACCTCCGGCCCGATGCCGTCGCCGGGCACGACCGCGACGCGCTTAACGTCTCCCGTGGTCATTCGTCGAAAGTGTTCGCGCCGCGGTCGGACGGGCAGGTCGCCTCGACTACCGTGGCCTCCTCCAGAATCTCCAGCGAGTAAGGCGTGTCGGCCGGGACGCAGTAACTGTCGCCGCGCCTCGCCTCGAACGAGTGGCCGTCCACCGTGACGCGCAGCGCGCCCTCGACGACGTAGGCGACGTACTCGTAAGGGTTCGAGTGCTCGGGCTTTTGCGTGCCGGCCGGCTCGCGCTCCCACAGGCGCAGGCCCATCCGCGCCCCGTTGACCAGCATCCGCTCGCCCCGCTCGCCCCGCGGCGCGTGCCCGCCGCGCACCATCAACGTCTCCGCGTGCCTCGGACTACTCATCTCCAAGCCCCCCTTTGTTGGCGACGAATGAGGGACGGGTTATCAGTTTTCAGTAAAGGCGTTGTCTTTAACTGATGACTGAAGACTGGCTCGCCGTCCGCCGTCCCGCGTCCGTCATTTCTTTCCGCGACGATAGGGGCAAACTATCCCGATTTCTTCACGCGGTTCTGACTCCTGTGTTCCGTCAGAACGGCACGCAGAGGACGGGGACGCGCGCGCCGCGCAGGACTTTTTCGGCCGTCGAGCCGAAGAGGAGTTCTTCGGTCGGCGTCGAGCGCCCGCGCATCCCCATCACGATCATCGGCAGGTCGAGGTCGCGCGCGATCTTGAGGATTTCGACGAACGGGCTGCCGACGACGACCATCCGCTCGACGCTCACCTCGCCGGCCGAAAGCCCTTCGAGCGCGCTCGCGAAGCTCGCCTCGGCCTGCTCGCGCAGGCGCGCCGTGATCTCATCGGACGCGCCCATCCCGGCCGCGACCGCGTCGTCGACGAACTCCTTGTCGATGACGTGCAGCAGCGTGATGTCGCCGTCGGGCTCGGCCAAACCCACCGCCACGCGCACCGCGTTCAGGGAGGTCGGGGAAAAATCGACGGGGACGAGAATGTCTGTCGCCTTCAACATGACTCACCTCGGGCGGGCGCCGGGTGCCGGGCGACGGGGGCGAGACAGCGCGTTCCCCCGTCACCCGTCACCCGGTACCCTTCGATCATTTATCTTCCCGGTGCTCGGCGGGGCGGCGCGTCTCGCGCTCGCTGCGGGCGAGGCGGCGGCCGCGGCCCGCGAGCAGGTCGAGGCCCTTCTCGAAGGCCGCGAACGGGAGGTTGAGGATGCGGTCGAAGGTCTGCGCGGCGGTGACGGCTTCGAGCTCGACCAGCGTGGCGAGCTTCTGCTGGAGCGGCATCTGGCGGAACTCCTTGCGGATGTCGGTGACCGCCTCCTCGGTCGTCTCGGCGCGCTCGGTCTGCGGCACGGGCCGGAGCACCAAGTCGCCGCCGTGCTCGATCTTCGCCTGACACGCCAGCCGCTCGCCGGCCGCCAGCCGCTCCGGGCTCAGCCGCTCGCGCTCGGCCGCGGTCAGGCCCGACAGGAGCGTCGCGCCCTCCTCGACGATCACCGCGCACGTGTCGCACTCGCCGCGCCCGTCGCACTCGGCCGGCAGCTTCACGCCGAGGCGCTTCGCCGCGTCCCAGAGGTACGTGCCCTCGGCGATGACGCCGCTGTGCCCCTCGCCCTCAACCTTCCACTCGACGTTAACGCTCATTGATGATTCCTTCGGGATAGTTACCGGCTCTCAGCACAGGCGAAAGGCCGTTGACTGAAAACCGATGACGGAAAACTGATGACTGTTATTGTGTGTTCGGCGCGCTGGCGAAGCGGACGCGCGGCTCGGCGGCCGACTCGTCGGCGGGTTTGACGCCGCCGCCGCGCTGGCACTCGGAGCAGACGCCGAAGATGCGCAGGGAGTGCTGCGTGGGTTTGAAGCGGTGCCGGGCGACGATGGCGTCCTGAATGGCTTCGAGTTCCTCGGAGTAGAACTCGATGGTCTTGCCGCACTCGGTGCAGATCATGTGGTCGTGGTGCGGGTGCTTGTAGTTGTGCTCGTAGCGCGTGCGCCCGTCGCCGAAGCGCACCTCGCGGGCGAGGCCCGCCTCGGTCAGCAGCTTGAGCGTGCGGTAGACGGTCGTGTGGCCGACGCTCGGGTCTTCCTCCTTGACGAGGTGGTAGAGGTCTTCGCTCGACAGGTGTTTCTCGGTGCGGAGGAAAACGTCGAGGATGAGGTCGCGCTGCGCCGTGCGCTTTAGGCCCGCACGCTGGATGTGCTGGTGGAACAGTTCCTTCTCTTCCGTCATACGACCGCGCCCCTCAGGCCGTCTATCCACGAGGCTTCGCTGATGCCGGCATTCTAACACACGCGCGCACCCGGCGGTGAAGGTGCCGGCCGGCCGCGCCGGAGGCCGGGTTGGCGCGCCCGCGCGCCGCGTGCTATCTTCGACGCCACAACGCCGGGGTGGCGAAATCGGTAGACGCAACGGACTTAAAATCCGTTGGCCGGAAGGCCGTGCGGGTTCGAGTCCCGCCCCCGGTATCAGTCACCGCCGCGCGGGGTCGGCTCGCGCTTCGCGCCTCGCTTTCCCTCGCCCCCCAACCCTCGACTACCCGAACCCGTCGCGTTCACGAATTCAGCCCGCGTCGCCCGTCCAGAAGGCGCGTCGGGCCGGGAGGCCGTTGGAATG
Organism: Pyrinomonadaceae bacterium; assembly: GCA_035563275.1. GTDB lineage: Bacteria > Acidobacteriota > Blastocatellia > Pyrinomonadales > Pyrinomonadaceae > QHXN01. Next base: position 4,025 of record DATMVI010000583.1, on the reverse strand, counting down.
TTCGAGCAGAGGAGGACGGCTGCAATGTGGTCGAAGGCTTCGGGGCGGCGGGCGGCCGCGGGCGCGTGTCTCGTGGTGTTATGTGTTTCGCTCGGCTTTGTGCCCGCGGGGGCGCGGGGGCGGGCGGAGGGGTGGCGCGTCTACAGGAACAGGGCTCACGGCTTCTCGGTCAGGTACCCGAGGGAGTACGTGATTCTGCGCGAGCGGAAGGGCGAGGCGGGGGGCGAGCCGCGGGCTTTGGCGCGCGTGCGGTTTCAGGAGCGGGGGCGTGCCGCGGGGCGGTTCGCCGACTACGAGCCGCCGCAGTTCAGCGTCGAGGTCTTCGAGCAGGCGGGACGCGGGTCTTTGCGCGAGTGGTTGCAGGCGGCCGGGTGGCTCCACGAGCGCGACGCCGCCGAGGCCGTCGAGTTGGAAGGCGCGCGCGAAGGGCTGCGCGTCCGCAGGGCCGCGCAGATGGCCCCGAACGAGTTCTGCTTCTTCCGCACCGACCGCCACGTCTACAGGCTCACCCTGCTCGGCGAACACGCGCCGGCCATGCTCGCCTCGTTCAAGCTGCTCGACTGAATGCGCCGCGCGAAAAACGGAGGGGGGCGGAGGGTTTCAATCAACCCTCCGCCCCCCTCCGTTTCGGCGCCCGACGCGGCCGGGCGCGTCCACCTCCGGCTCGCTTACGGGGCGGCCGGGGCGGCGCACCTCTGGGAGCCGGGGCCTGAGTTAATCAGGCAGCCGATGAGGCTCCCGATGGAGGTGTCGAAGTAGGGCGAGTAGAGCGCGCCCGGCTGCGAGGGCAGGTACTTGTAGGAGTTGACGCCGTTGACGCGGTTGGTGAAGCCGACGGGCGACCGCCACCCGACGACGACCGGCCCGCCGCTCGTCCCCCCCGTCGCGTCGCAGCCGATGCCGAAGGAGTTCGGCACCAGCGACGTGTCGTGGCGGGCGAACGAGGACGAGCAGAGCTGTTGCGACTGGCCGTCGAAGGGCGCGGCCTGCGGGTAGCCGACCGAGTGGAAGTGCTGGAAGTAGGAGGCGTTCCACAGCGTGCCGAGCCAGCCGACGCGCTGGCTGACCTTCATCGTGCTCGCGCCGATGGTGTTCTTGTGGAGGATCGCGCCGCCCACGTCGCGCGCGAAGCTGCGCGAAATCTTCCAGCCGTTCATCACCCACAGGTGGTTGGCCGTGAACTGGCCGAACGGGGCCGTCCCGTTGCGGTAGCCGGGGACGAAGACGAAGTTCGTGCTCCACCCCGTCGCGCTGTTGTTGCCCGAGTGGACGCAGTGGCCGGCGGTGATGACGCCGTAGTTGCCGACGGACGAGGCCGAGCAGACGTAGGCGACGCCGTGCTGCCTGAAGAAGACCTTGCCGACGGTGCGGTAAGGGTAGTTGAGGTAGTCGGCCGTGTAGGCCGGGTAGCGCGTGAACGGGTACGGGTAGCCGAAGGCCGACACCGTCGGCGTGATCTCGAAGCCGGACGAGTCAGTCCCGGCCAGAGCCTCGCGCCCCAGTGGCTCGGCCGTCGCCGACATCCGGGGGACGCCGTCGCTCGCGGGGCCGCCGACGCCGGGGGCCGTCCCGCCGCGCGGGCCGGACGGGGCCGGGACGAGGCTGCCGCCCTGCGGGGCCAACGAGTCGCTGCGCTTAGCGTCGAGGGGGATGGCGCGCAGCATCTCTTCGCGCGTCCACTCGCGCGCGTTAGTCCTGACGGCGTCGCCGACGGGGGCGGGCGACGCCGAGATGCCGGCCGGCAGCGGGGTGGCTTTCTGCGCCTGCACCGCGATGCCGTTGACGAGAAGGATCAACGACAGTGAAGCTGTCGCGGACACGGATTGGGCGAATTTTCTGAACATCGAAGCGGCCTCCTTTGGGGCGGTGGGAAGAACCCCCGCGCGGCCGGGTCACCGGGGCGGCGTGCGCCCCCGGCTTCTCTCAAACCCTGACGGCTGCGCGCGGGCCGGGGCACGCCGGCGGCCGCGCAGCAGGGCAAGCTCCTGCGCGGGCGTCGGCGTAAGGGGCGGACGGTAGAGGGTTGGTGCGGTCGAGGTTCGAGTTACGAAGGCGGGGCGTCGCGACGCCCGAGCCCGACGGCGTCGGGCGCGTGCGGCGCGCGGCGCGGACGGCGGCGGCGTGTCCGCGCCCCGGTTGAGGTCGCGTAACGGCGTTGGATTCGGGGAGAGGTTTCATCCTGCGCTCTGGAACCCGAGCCGGTGAAGTCGAGGGAGGACGGCCCGACGGAATTTTCAATGAGGTCGAGGGTGAGGAGCACCCTGTTGGTTTCAACGAGGCCGCAAAGTGGCGCGTAATGTACGCCCCTTCGTATCACCTGTCAAGACAATTCGGAGGGCTTAACCGGTCAGTCCCGGCGATGACGCCGCGCCCTCTCGGGCCGGCACGGCCGCGGCCATTTCGCGCCACCCTCTGCCCACTAATGAGCCGCCGCGGCAAAACGTTTCAAGGCCGCCAACCGCGTGTGGGGCGGCCTCTTTTCAGGCGGGCCGGGCGCGGCGCGAGGCCGGGTCGAACCGCGCGAGGCAGTCGGACATGCCGACGCCTTCGGGCAGCCGCGGGTCGGGCACGGCCTCGCCGACGCTCACGCGCAGGGGGAGCACGCCGGCCCAGACCGCGAGCGCGTAATCTTCTTCGTCGTCAACGGGCGGCCCCGTGCGGACTTTGGCCGAGGCTTCGGCGAGCGGGAGCGCGAGGACGAGCGTGGCGTCAAGCTCCTGCCGCGTCGGCTCGCGCACCTCGGCCCAGCGGCCCGGCACGACGTGCTCGGTGAAGGCGAGCAGAGCGCGCGCCTTCTCCTCCTCCGCCTCGACGACGCGCGCGCGGCCGAAGACGACGACCGAGCGGTAGTTGATCGAGTGGTGGAAGGCCGAGCGCGCGAGCACGAGCCCGTCCACGAGCGTCACCGTGACGCAGACCTCCGCGCCGTCGCGCAGGGCCTTCAGCATCCGGCTCGCGCGCGCGCCGTGGAGGAAGAGCTGGTCGCCGTCGCGCCCGTAGGCGGTCGGGATGACGACGGGCCGCCCCTCGGCGACGAAGCCCACCTGACAGACGAAGCCTTCGTCGAGGATGTCGTAGACGACGGCGCGGTCGTAAGAGCCCCTCTGCGGCAGGCGCCGCACCTTCGTCCTCTCGGTCGGGGTGAAATCGTTCATCTGGGCGCACGCCTCCGTCCGCGCGCCGCCCGCGCGCGGGAGAATCAAGTTGTGGTCGAGGAACTCCGGCCGGGTTCGGCCGCCGCCTACTGCGTTTCGCGGTCGAAGAACTTCAGCGCCATCGCGCCGTGCGTGGCGGCCCCGCCCGCGCGCAGGGCCGCCGCGACGAAAGCCGCCTCGACGACCTCTTCGCGCGTGGCCCCGGCCGCCTTCGCCGCGGCCGCGTGCGCCTCGATGCAGTACGGGCACTGGGTCGTGCAGGCCACGGCGACGGCGATCAGTTCGCGGTACTTGCGCGGGACGGCCCCGTCCTCGCGCCCGACGATGTTGTTGAGATTGAGCCACGCCTCGAAGTCGGCCGGCGCGAGCCGCCTCATCTGCCCCAAGAGCTTCAGGTCGTGTTCGTCGTGGTAGTGGTCGGCCATCGTAGTCCGCTCCTCCGTCCGGGTCGGGTCAAGGTCGGGCCGCAGACTAACACAGATTGGCCCGGCGGGTGGCTCCATTTTTACTATGCGCGGGGGGCCAATCTCTTTTACGATGGGGCCGCGGACGGCCGCGGAAAGTGAGGTCGAAACTTAGTTGAAGCTCGCCACGTCGCTCAGACTCGCACACGTCGCGCCCGACCCCCGCGAGCGCGCGCCGCTCTACCGCCAGCTCTACGAGGCCCTGCGCCGCGCCATCCTCGCCGGCCAGCTCAAGCCCGGCGCGCGCCTGCCCTCGACGCGTGAGTTGGCCGAAGACCTCCGCGTCTCGCGCAACACCGTGATGAACGCCTACGAGCAACTGCTCGCCGAAGGCTACGTCGAGGGGCAGACGGGCTCGGGCACTTACGTCTCAAGGCTTTTGCCGGAGGAGCTTCTGCACGCGCGC
>DATMVI010000582.1:0-5498 GCA_035563275.1 Pyrinomonadaceae bacterium | reverse complement strand
GCGGCGCCGCGCGCGCCCGCGCCGCGCACCACCGGCGAGCGCCGCGCGCCGACCACGGTCGCCACCACGCACGACCGCGGCGAGGCGCAGCAGCTCTACGCCGCCGGCCGCTACTTCGCCGCCAAGCGCACGGCCGACGGGCTGCGCCAAGCCATCGAGCGCTTCGAGCGCGCCGTCGAGGTCGACCCGCAGTTCGCGCCCGCGTGGGCCGAGCTGGCCGACGCCTACGCCCTGCTCAACTGGTACGTCGAGCCGCCGCCCCCCGACGCCTTCGAGAAGGGGCTCGCCGCGGCCCGCCGCGGGGTCGAGGCCGACGACACGCTGGCCGAGGCGCACGCCTCGCTCGCCTTCATCAAGACGCACTACGAGCGCGACTGGGAGGGGGCCGACGCCGAGTTCCGCCGCGCCATCGAGCTCAACCCCGAGTCGGCCATCTCGCGCCGCTGGTACGCCTTCAGCCTCTCGGCGATGGGCCGCCACGACGAGGCTCTGGCGCAGGCCATGCGCGCGCAGGAGCTTTCGCCGCGCTCGGGCGTGATGGCGATGGCCGTCGCCAACGTCCTCTTTCACGCGCGCCGCTACGACGAGGCGGTCGCCCAGTGCCACCGCGCGCTCGAACTCGACCCCGGCTCGGTGGCCGCCCACGTCGTCATGCGCTGGTCTTACGAGATGATGGGGCGGCACGAGGAGGCGCTCGCGATCTACGAGAAGGAGAGCGCGTTCGCCGGCGACACGCCGACGACGCGCGCCAAGTACGCGCACATGCTGGCCGCCGCGGGCCGCGCCGACGAGGCGCGCGCCATCCTCTCCGAGCTGACCTCGGGGCGCGCTGACCAGTGGGTGACGGCCTACGAGCTGGGCCTCATCTACGCGCTCCTCGGCGACGCCGACGAGGCTTTCAAGTGGCTCTACCGCGCCCGCGACGAGCGCGCCGTCGGCCTCACCTTCATCGGCGTCGACCCGCACGTCGACGCCCTGCGCGACGACCCGCGCTTCGCCCGGCTGCTGCGCGAAACAGGCATCAAATGAGCCGCGGGCCGCGGGCCGCGGGTTAAAGGACGGGACTGTTTTGAACCCGAACCCCGCGGCCCGCGGCCCGAAACTTTTTACCCCCGCGCGGGCCGGTTTGCAGTATCATCTTTCGTGCTCCTGACACCTCCGGCGCTTATACATTCGACATCCGTAACGACGATGAAGGCCCTCGTGGTTGACGACAACGAGTTGGTGCGCGGCAACGTCGCCGAGCTTCTGCGCGGCGACGGGTGGGAGGTCTCCGAGGCCGGGTCGGCCGCGCGCGCCTTCGAGCTGCTCGGCGGCGAGCGCTGGTCGCTCGTCTTCTGCGACGTTAAGCTCGGCGACGGCGGCGACGAGGGCTACGACGTGCTGCGCCGCTTCACGGCCGAGCAGCCCGACGCGCAGATCGTCCTCATGACCGGCCACGCCTCGGCCGTCGGCGCGCTCGACGCCGTCTCCTCCGGGGCCTACGACTACCTGCCCAAGCCCTTCGAGAACGACCGCGTGCTCGGCATCGCGCGCGCCGTGCGCCGCGGCATCGAGAAGCGCGCGCGCCCCGAGACGACGGGCGAGCTGCCGCCGCGCCCCGTCTACACCTCGGACATCGAGCTGGTCGGCGTCAGCGCCGCCTTCGTCGAGGTGATGAAGCTCGTGGGCCGCGTCGCCGGCACGACCCTGCCCGTCCTCGTCACCGGCGAGTCGGGCACGGGCAAGGAGCTGGTGGCGCGCGCCATCCACCGCCGCAGCGCGCGCGCCGCGCGCCCCTTCGTCGCCGTCAACTGCGGCGCGATCCCGGCCGAGCTGATCGAGTCGGAACTCTTCGGCCACACGCGCGGCGCCTTCACCGGGGCCGAGCGCGACCGGCGCGGGCTGCTTCAGGAGGCCGACGGCGGCACGGTCTTCCTCGACGAGATCACGGAGACGACCCCGGCCTTTCAGGTGAAGCTGTTGCGCGCCTTGCAGGACGGCGAAGTCCGCCGCGTCGGGTCGAACCAGACGGTCAGCGTGGACGTGCGCGTGATCGCGGCCTCGAACCGCGACGTGGAGCGCGAGACGCGCGAGGGCCGCTTCCGCCAAGACCTCTTCTACCGCCTCAACGCCGTCACGCTCCACCTGCCGCCCCTGCGCGAGCGGGTCGAAGACATCGTGCCGCTCGCCCGCCACTTCGCCGCGCGCGCCGCCCGGCAGGGCGCGGGCGACTGCGTCAGCTTCACGAGCGAGGCCGTCCGCCTGCTCGAAGCCTACGACTGGCCCGGCAACATCCGCGAGCTGGAGAACGCCGTCGTGCGGGCGGCCGCGCTCTGCGACCACGCCATCCGCCCCGAAGACCTGCCCGCGCGCGTCCGCGACGCGGGCGCGCCCGCCGCGCCGCGCGCCGGCGAGGACGACGGCGCGTCCGCGGAGATCGTCACGCTCGCGGAACTCGAAGCCCGCCACGTCGCGCGCGCCCTCGCGCACACCGGCGGCAACAAGCAGGCGGCCGCGCGCCTCCTCGGCATCGACCGCACCACCCTCCAACGCATGCTCAAGCGCCACCGCCTCGACGGGAACGATCACGGCGGACAGTAATCAGTAGTCAGTAGTCAGTAGTCAGTAGCGCTCCGCGTTGTTGATGCTGACGCCGACACCCTAACGATTCGCTACCGAAGGTCTTCCTACTGACTACTGACTACTGACTACTGTCTACTGTCCACTTCTTTATGCTCATCGGCATCGTGGCGACGGATCGGGCGGGGGCCATCGGCAGGGGCGGCGGGCTGCCGTGGCATTACTCCGCCGACATGAAGTTCTTCAGGGAGCAGACGACGGGGAACGCCTGCGTGATGGGGCGCAGGACGTGGCTGAGTCTGAAGAAGCCGCTGCCGGGCCGCCTCAACATCGTGCTGAGCCGCGCCGCCGAGGTCGAGCCGCGCGAGTCGGTGGTGTGGCTGCGCGACAAGACCTCCCTGCTCTCTCTGGAGAGCTACCTGCGCGGCGACATCTACGTCATCGGCGGCGCGCAGGTCTTCGAGCTGTTCCGCGAACACATCGCCCGCTGGGTCGTCACCGAAATCCCGCTCACCGTCGAGGACGCGGACACCTTTATGCCTCCCGACTTTCTCCGCGGCTTCCGCGCCTACGGCTCGCGCCAACTCGCCGACGAGTTGAAGGTGACGTTCTACGAAAGAGTAGACAGTAGTCAGTAGTCAGTAGGGAGTAGCCAAAACTTTCGGGGGCGGCGGTTGACCTTGTTAACGTCGACCGCCGCCCCCGAAAGTTTTTCTACCCTTCACTGACTACTTCACTTGTTCCCCGCCACGTCGAGCATGTCGTGGCGGGTGATGATGCCGGTGATGCGGCCGTACTCTTCGACGAGGACGGCCGGGCTGCGGCGCAGGAGGCGCGTGACCTCGGCCGCGCCGGCCTCCACGTCCACGACCGGCAGGCTCTCGTCCATCACCTCGGAGACGGGCGCTTGCAGGCGGTCGCGGTTGCCGAGCACCTTCGCCAGCAGGCGGTTCTCGCGCACGGCCCCGACGGCGTGCCCCTCTTCGATGACCGGCATCTGCGTCACCCCGTGCTCGCCCATGCGCGCCAGCACCTCGGCCACCGTGTCGCCCGGCGCGGCCGCGAGCAGGCGCGGGACGGAGGCGTCGCCCTTCGTGCTGACGAGCAGCCCGGCGTTCATCCGCTGCGGCTCAAGCAGGCGCTTCTCCTTGAGCCACTCGTCCGAGTGGTGCTTCGTCAGGTAGTGCTCGCCCGTGTCGCAGACGATGAAGACGACGAGGCCCGTCTCGTCGAGCCCGCGCGCGACCTTGAGCGCCGCGGCGAGGTTCGTCCCCGTCGAGCCGCCGCAGAAGATTCCCTCCTTGCGCCCGAGCTGGCGCGACAACTCGAACGACTCGCGGTCGGTGACGTTGTGGATTTCGTCCACGTACTTGATGTGGACGTTGGGCGGGATGATCTCCTGCCCGATGCCCTCGACGAGGTAGGGCGTCGCCTCGTGCGTGTGGCCCGTCTCCTTGTAGGTCTTGAAGACCGAGCCGTAGGGGTCTGCGCCGACGACGCGGATCGAGGGGTTCTTCTCCTTCAAAAACCTCCCCGCGCCCGAGATCGTGCCGCCCGTCCCGAGCCCCGCCACGAAGTGCGTGATGCGCCCCTCGGTCTGCTCCCACAGCTCCGGCCCCGTCGTGCGGTAGTGCGCGTCGGGGTTGTTCGGGTTCGAGTACTGGTCGGGGTAAAAACTGTTCGGCGTCTCGCGCGCGATGCGCCGCGCCGTCTCGACGTAGTGGTCGGGCGTGCCCGGCTTGGCCGAGGCCGGCACGACGACCACGTCGGCGCCGAGCGCCTTCAGGTAACGCACCTTCTCGACCGAGGCCTTCTCCGTCATCACGAAGATGCACTTGTAGCCTTTGACGGCCGCGGCGAGGGCGAGGCCGATGCCGGTGTTGCCGGAGGTGGCCTCGACGATGGTGCCGCCGGGCTGCAAAGTCCCCTCGCGCTCGGCGGCCGCGATCATCGAGACGCCGATGCGGTCTTTGACCGAGTAGCCGGGGTTGAGGCTCTCCATCTTGGCGAGGACGGTGGCCCTGATGCCTTCGGTCAGGCGGTTGAGTTTGACGAGCGGGGTGCGGCCGATGAGGCCGAGGACGTTGTCGTGAAAGTTCATCCGTGGCTCCGCGTATGAAGTTGGGTCAGGGGGTATTTTCTACTCGCAGTTTACAACGGAAATCCGCCGCGCCGCCACCGGGGCCGCCGGCCCGCCGCGTTGGCAAAATGGTACCAGCGTGTGGTAAAACGGGTCGCCGCAAAAACGCCCCCCGTCATCAACAGCCCGGCCCGCACACCCGCCGGCGGCCGCGCACAGCCCCGGAGAACCCCAGACCCACGATGACCTCAGCCCCGGCCATAGCCGAGCGGGAGCTTGCCGCCGACAGCCTCCTCGCGGCGCTGCCCGCGGACTCGCTCGCGTCCGTCTCGCCCCACCTCGAAGCCGTCGAGCTGAGGCCGCAGCAGACCGTCCACGAGATCGGCGGCCGCGTCACCCACGCCCACTTCCCCGCGGCGGGCTGCGTGCTGGCGGGCGTCGCCATCATGAGCGACGGGGCGACGGTCGAGACGGCGCTGGTCGGGCGCGAAGGCGTCGCCGGCCTCGCCGCGCTCTTCGCCGACGGCCGCGCGCGCCACTGGACGCGGGCGCTGTTGCCGGGCGCGGCCCTGCGGCTGCCGGCCGACGCGCTCCACGAGCTGTTCGCGCGCGACGAGGCGGCGCGCCTCCTCCTGCTCGGCTCTTACCGCGCGCTGCTCGCGCAGGCCACCCGCCGCGCCGTCTGCAACGCGCGCCACCACCTCTTCGCGCGCCTCTGCACGTGGCTGCTGACGGTGCGCGCGCGCGCGGGCCGCGACGACCTGCCGCTGACGCAGGAGGCCATCGCGCGCCAGCTCGGCGTGCGCCGCGCCGGGGTCAACGAGGCCGTCGGGAGGTTGGAGCGCGCCGGCGTCGT
>DATMVI010000581.1:0-7427 GCA_035563275.1 Pyrinomonadaceae bacterium | reverse complement strand
CGGAGGTGTCCGTCGCGCACATCCACCAGGTACGGGTCAGCGTCCGCGAGCACGCCGGCCTCCTGCGCGACCGGCTGCGCCGCGCCGGGTCGGCGACGTTCACCCTGCTGGTGGCCGACTGCGAGAACACCCTCGAGGTGGTGGCCCGGTTCCTGGCCCTGCTCGAGCTGTACCGGGAGGGTCTGGTGGAATTCGAGCAGCCGGTGTCGCTGGACGAGCTGACCGTCCGGTGGATCGGCGGCGACGACGCCGGCGGCGAACTCGACATCGACGACTACGAGGGCACGCCCGCGCCGCCGGACGCGCCCGAGGCCCCGGCACCCGCCGCGGCCGTCGTCGTCGCCGCGGCCCCGGCCGCCGACCTGCGCATCAACATGCTCGGCGCGGTCGAAATCTTCCGCGACCCGGCCAAGCCCTTCGCGCCCGACGCGTGGGTCACGCGCCGCGCCCGCGACATCCTCTGCTTCATCGCCTCGCGCCGCCACCGCCGCGCCTCGAAGGACACCATCATCGACACCTTCTGGGGCGAGGCGGACTTCGCCGCCGTCGAGAAGAACTTCCACCCGACCATCTCGCACATCCGCAAGGCGCTCAACAGCCGCCAGCCGCTGAAGCAGAACTTCCTGCTCTACCGCGACGGCGACTACCAGCTCAACCCCGAGTTCTCCTACCGCGTCGACACCGAGGAGTTCGACCGCCTCGTCTCCGAGGGCGACGCCGCGCGCCGCGCCCGCGACGCCGAAGCTTACGTCCGCGCCTACGAGGGGGCGGCCGCGCTCTACCGCGGCGAGTTCATGGCGGGCTGCTACGACGAGTGGGCCGAGGAGCAGCGCACCTACTACCGCGAGATGTACCTGCGCCTGCTGGAAATCCTCGCCGCCGCGGCGCAGAAGAACGAGGAGTGGGCGCGCTCGCTCCGGCTGGCCCAGCAAATCCTGCGCGAAGACCCCTTCCGCGAGGACGTTCACTGCCGCGTCATGCGCGCGCACGCCGCCCTCGGCAACCGCGTCGCCGTCCGCGAGCAGTACGAGATGCTGCGCAAACTCCTGCGTAAAGAGCTGGGCGTCGAGCCGGCCGCCGAGACGCAGAGGACGCTCAAGGAACTACTCGCGTAGGGCGACGGGGGAGAAGAGTCCGCCTTTACCCGTCGCCCGGTCATTAACCTATAAGGAATTTAGAACATTACCGTAACAAAATCCGGCGGTGGCCTGATGTATCAACTTAAGGTTAAAAAATCCCGGAATCCGACCCTCGCAGCAACCTGTTCCCGACACAGGCCCCGCCTAGCGTCCGGAACTTCGGCCCTAAAGCCCAAAGCCCCGACGACGATGAGCAGCACAGCCACGCACAGCTTTCGGCGCTCGGTCTCGCTCGCCCTCGTCCTCCTGCTCGCGGCCCTCCCCGCGCGCGCCGGCGTCGTCATCCGCGGCACGCAGGGCGTCACCATGACGGGCCTCGACGGCGTCTACTACGACAACACCGCCGGCGTCACCATGACGGGGCTCGACGGCTTCCTCGGCCTCTCGACCAACGGCATCTTCCCCGCCGAGTCCGACGGCGTGACCATGACGGGCCTCGACGGCACGCAGGTCGCGAGCGTGGACGGCGTCACCTACACGGGCGCGAACTCCTACGCCGCCGGCCGCGTCAACGGCGCGACCGTCGCCGGCGCCGACGGCGTCACCATGACGGGCTTGGACGGCGTGACCATGACCGGGCTCGACGGCCGCGCGTGGCCCGTCAACTCCGTCGTCGTCAGGGAGCCGAGCGGGGTGACGATGACGGGCCTCGACGGCGTGACCATGACCGGGCTCGACGGGCTGGCGCAGGCCGGCCCGGACGGCGTCACGATGACGGGCCTCGACGGCGTGACGATGACGGGGCTGGACTCGATCCGCATCGAGCGCGCCGGGCAGGTCGTCGCCACGCGCACCGACGGCACGCTCTTCTACGCGCAGACGAGCGGGGTGACGATGACGGGCCTCGACGGCGTGACCATGACCGGGCTCGACGGCGTGACGATGACGGGGCTCGACTCCTTCCGCCTCGTCGGCCGGGACGGCCTGCCCGTCGCCGAGGTGGATTCGCAGGCGGGCGGCTTCGTCGGCGCGACCGGCCTCGTCAGTTTCGACCCCGAGCTGGCGCTGCTGCTCGACCGCCTGACCGACGACAGCCGCGTCAGCGCCGTCGTCGTCTACCACCGCGCGGTGACGGACGCGGACATCGCCGACCTCCAGAGCATCGGCGTGCGCGGCGGCACGCGCTACCGCGCGCTGCCGATGGTCGCGCTCACGGCCACCAAGAGGCAGATCGACAGGATCGCCGACCTGCCCGCCGTGATGAACGTCTACGGCCAGCGCACGCTCGACTGGAACGCGGACGAGAGCCGCGCGCAGACGGGCCTGCTGCGCGCGCGCGCCGACTCCGACCTCCTGCGCTTCGGCGGCGGCCTCGCGCTCGAAGGCGAGGGCGTCAACGTCGCCGTCATCGACACCGGCCTCGACGCCACACACGCAGACCTCGCGGGCCGCGTGCTCGGGAACGTCAAGCTGGCCGACCTGCAAGGCGCCAACCTCCTCGCCTTCCTGCCGCCCGCGAACGTCGAGGCGCTCCCGACGACCGACCTCGTCTCGGGCCACGGAACCTTCGTCGGCGGCGTCATCGCCGGCACGGGCGCGCTCTCCGGCGGCCGCTACCGGGGCTACGCGCCGAAGGCCCGGCTCGTCGGCCTCTCGGCCGGCGACGCCACGCTCCTAAACGTCCTCGCCGGCTTCGACTACCTGCTCTCGCGCCCCGACCTCGGCGTGCGCGTCGTCAACTGTAGCTTCTCGGCCAACACCGTCTACGACGAGTTCGACCCCGTCAACGTGGCGACGAAGATGCTGACCGAGCGCGGCGTCAACGTCGTCTTCTCGGCCGGCAACTCCGGCCCCGGCCTCCACACTCTGAACCCTTACGCCGCCGCGCCGTGGGTCATCTCGGTCGGGGCGACGGACGCGCGCGGCCGGCCCGCCGACTTCTCCTCGCGCGGCGACTTCGGCAGCCGCAACTACCGCCCGACGCTCCTCGCGCCCGGCTCCAACGTCGTCTCGCTGCGGGCGGCGGGGACGAGCCTGACGGGGCTGACCGGCCTCGTCCTCGGCGCGGACGCCGGCTCGCTCGCGCCGGCCGAGCTGCCCTACTACACGACCGCCTCGGGCACTTCCTTCAGCGCGCCGGCCGTCGCCGGCACCATCGCGCTGATGCTCGAAGCCAACCCGCGGCTGACGCCGGCCGAGGTGCGCGACATCCTCCAGCGCACCGCCACGCCGATGCCGCCCTACTACCAGCACGAGGTCGGGGCCGGCATGCTCAACACGCACGCGGCCGTGCTCGAAGCGGCCTTCCCGCAGAGGCAGATCGGGCTCTTCCGCGCCGTGATGAACCGCGGGCAGGTGCGCTTCGTGAAGCTGCCCGATCAGGGCTTCGCCGCCACGGTGTTGCCCGGCGGCCACCACGACGTGACTCTGGACGTGCCGGCCGACGCCGTCTTCGCCTCGACGCAGATCGCGTGGGGGCCGCTCCTGACGTTGAACGACCTCGGGCTGATGACCTTCGACCCGGCGGGCGCGAAGCTCGGCTCGTCGAACTACCTGAACCTGCCCGGCCTGACGGGGCGGAGGGAGCGGACGCTGGTCAGCATGCCGCGGGCCGGGACGTGGCGCGCGCGCGTCTCGCACACGCTCGGCTTGGGCCTGACGCCGCAGGAGTTCAGGGGCGTCTTCCAGACGGCCCGCGTCGAGTACGCGCCGCTCTCGGACTTGGGCGCGCTCGCGCCCGAGGCGCGCGCGCTCGTGCGCGAGTCCGTCCGCACGCTGACGATGTGGCCCGACGGCGGGCAGTTCCGCCCGGCGCAGGCCGTGACGCGGGCCGAGCTGGCCGCGGCCGTCGTCGCCGCCGGGCGCGTGCCGCAGTACGTGCCCGACACGCCGAGCTTCACCGACGTTTTCGACACGCCGACGATGAACGCCGCCGAGAGCGCGCGCGAGCTGTTCCCCGACGCGGCGCGCGGCGGCCAGTTCCGCCCCGACGCGCGCGCCGAGCGCCTGCTCGCGGCCATCGTGCTCGTGCGCGCCGCCGGCCTCGAAGCCGAGGCGGCCAACTACTCGGGGCAGATTTTCTTCACCGACGCCGCCTCGATCCCGTCCCAGTGGCGCGGCTACGCGCACGTCGCCGTCTGGCACGGCCTGCTCCCGTCCGGCGAAGCCTTCAACCCGACGGGGACGCTCACGCGCGCCCAACTCGCGCAGGGCCTCGCCAACATCATGCGCCTCATCACCGCCGACTAGCGGCGGGCTGAACGGGGGTTGAGGTGAAGCGAGGCGGCGGGGCGAGCGCGCCTTCCCGGCCGCGCGGCTCTGCCTTGAGCCACTCGGCGCGCGCCGCCTACGGGGTCAGGGAAGGGGCTTGCCCCCGCCGCCCCGCTTCACCTCGCCCCGTCCCGCGACGATCTAAGTCGTTGAAAACAGAGCGCGGCGGCTCACCCAGTCGGAAATCCTGAAAAATTTTTCCGAACCTCAAGTTTCCCTCAACCACCCACGGCTAAGCTCCGCTCACGAGTTAAAGGGGACTCGAAGTCGCCCGCGCGGCGGCGCCCGAAGTCGGGACGGACGCCGCCGGGCGGGGACTAAGGCGCGGCGGGCGGCTCGCAAGGCAGAGACGGGTCGCCCGCCGGGCCGACTGCGGCGGCGGGGTCAAAGGCTCGGAGGTCGGCGGGAGTTTACGGGATGCTGCGTGCCCACCTTTTGGGCATGGCGCGGGCGCGCGGCCGCGGGCGGTTCCGGGGGGCGAAGTTTTTGGTGGAACGGGGACGCCCCTCCGGAACCGCGAAAAGGCAGGGGCCGGAGGCCGGAGACTGGTCTGAGCGTTGGTCTGAAAGCCGGAGACCGGTTTTAAGAGAATGTTGGGGCCGCGGCCTCGTTAGAAGTAACGAGGCCGCGGCCCCGATGCTTTTAAACGGCCTCCGGTTTCCAGTCTCTAGCCGCAAGGCTTGACGGTGGCGCGGGTGAGGCGGACGGGCTTGACCGGCTTCTCGCCTTCGACCTCGGCCTGATTGATGGCGTCCACGACCTCCATGCCGGAGCGGACGCGGCCGAAGGCGGAGAACGTGCCGTCGAGGTGCGAGCCGTCGCCGACGAGGATGAAGAAGCTGGTGGTGGCGCTGTCCGGTTCGCTCGTGCGCGCCATCGAGACGACGCCGCGCGCGTGCTTGACGAGGTTCGGTTCGTCCGCGACGGTGCGGCGCGCGCGCCGCGCCAGCTCCGGCGTCAGCTTCTCGCGCGTCGCGAGGTCGCCGCCCTGTATGACGAACCCGCGGACGACGCGGCCGAAGGTGGTCGTGTCGTACGCGCCGGCGGCGACGAGGTTGAGGAAGTTGCGCGCGTTCTCGGGGGCGGCCTCCCCGAGTATCTCGACCTCGACGGCGCCCGCCTCCGTCTCCAGCGTCACGCACTGCGCGCTCAACTCGGCGGGCGTCGCCTTGTCGAACGGCTCGACGGGGGCGGCCGGCTCGGCCGACGGCCGCGCGTTGGCCTTCTGCGCCGACGTGGCCTGAGCGGGCGTCGGCTGCTGCTGCTGCTGCGCCCGCGCCGCGACGCCGCAGGCCGAGACGCACAACGTCAGAATCAGGAGCTTCACTCTCGAATACTTCATAAAGATGTGGGCGGGGGGCGCGGACACAGTTAAGAATAACGGAACCGTAGTCGGCGGCCCCCGCCGCGGCGAAGAGGCTTTCGGCTTAACTCTGCGGCGCGGCCATCATCTGGTCGCGCTTGGCCTTGAACTCGGTGCCGGGCTTCCACTCCGGGTACTTCGCGGCTTCGGCGACGCGGTGGCCGATGACGAGCAGCAGTTGACCGTCCTCGACCGCGCCGGCCAAGTCCCAGTCGGGTTTCACCTCGTCCGAAGGCTTGTGGTAGTCGTTGTTGGTGTACTCGTCGCGCTTCTGCTTGCTGTACTCGGGCGACTTGCCGACGTACTCCGTGCCGGTGTCGATGTAGAGCGCCGGCACGCCCACCTTCGCGAACTCGAAGTGGTCGGAGCGGTAGTAGAAGCCCTTCGGGGTCTCGGGGTCGGGCAGGATTTTGCGCCCCTGCATGGCGACGACCTCGCGCGTCAGGTCGTCGAGGGTCGAGTTGCCGTCGCCGATGATGACGATGTCACTGGTGCGGCCCCACTGGTTGACGCCGTCCACGTTGATGTTGGCGAGCGTGGTGCGCAAGGGGTAGAGCGGGTTCTCGGCGTAATACTTCGCGCCGAGCAGGCCCTTCTCCTCGGCCGTCACGAAGAGGAAGAGGACGGAGCGCCGGGGCGGCTTCGGGAGCTTGGTGAAGGCTTCGGCGATCTCCAAGACCTGCGCCGTGCCGGAGGCGTTGTCGAGCGCGCCGTTGAAGATGCGGTCGCCCTCGCCCGCGTCCGCCGTGCCGAGGTGATCCCAGTGGGCCGAGTAGACGACGTGCTCGTTCTTCAGCTGCGGGTCGGAGCCTTCGAGGCGGCCGACGACGTTGTTCGACTGCACCTCGCGCAGCGTGTTCCTCACCGAGCCGTCCATCTTCGCCGACAAAGCGACGGGGCGGAAGTCCTTCGACGTGGCCGCCTTCTTCAGCTCGTCGAAGTTCTGGCCGCCGGCCGAGAAAATCTCGCGCGCGCGGTCGAGCGTGACCCACGACTCGATGCCGACGCGCCCCATGTTCCTGTCGGGCGAGACGATGTCGAAGTTCTCCTGCCCCCAGCTCCCCTTGACCACCTCGTAAGGGTAGCCGGCCGGCCCCGTCTCGTGGACGATGATGGCGGCGGCCGCGCCCTTCTCCGAGGCGATCTCGTACTTGTACGTCCAGCGCCCGTAGTAGGTCATGGCCTCGCCCTTGAACATCTTCTCGTCCAAACGGTTCGGGTCTGAGGCCGAGGGCACGGCCGGGTCGTTGATGAGCATGACGATGGTCTTGCCTTTAACGTCCACGCCCTTGTAGTCGTCCCAGCCGTACTCGGGGGCGACCACGCCGTAGCCGACGAAGACGAGGTCGGAGGCCGCGACGGTCGTCTGCGGCTGGTTGCGGCGCGAGACGGCGACGTAGTCGTCGGGGAACTTGAGGTCGAACTTCCTGTCGCCGGCCGTGACGCTCATCGTCGGCTCGGCCTTGATGCCGACGAGCGGGACCTTCTGGACGTAGGTGCCGTCGGGGTTGCCGGGCTTGAGGCCGATGCGCTGCATCTCGGCCGTCAGGTACTTGACGGTCAGCTCCTCGCCGGGCGTGCCGGGGCCGCGCCCGCCGTACTCGTCCGACGAGAGCGTCCGGGTGTGCTGAAGGATTTTGTCGGCGGTGATCGAGTCGAGCGCCGGCTTGAGTTCGGCGGGCAGGCCGGCGGCCCGCGCGGGCGAGGCGGCCGGG
>DATMVI010000580.1:0-2891 GCA_035563275.1 Pyrinomonadaceae bacterium | reverse complement strand
CAACGACTTCCGACGCCGCTTCGGCGCCCGCCTCGTCGCCTTTGCGTTCGTGCTCGCGCGCGCCGTCGCCGGCCGGCTGGAGGCGGAAGAGCGCCAGCGAGCGGCCCTCCATGCGGTAGGTCGTCCCGCCTTTGATGAGGCGGCGCGTGCGCCGCCGGCCGTGCCCCTCGCGCGTGTCTATGACCTGCTCCCAGTTGACGCCGGGCCGGTGCGCGGGCATCAGGAACGAGACGCCGCGCTGGTGCGCGTTCAGGAGGATGAGCAGCGTGTCGTCGGTGATGCGGCGGCCGCGCTCGTCAACCTCCTCGATGGCGTCGCCGGCGAGGCGGACGGCGAGGCTGCGCTGCTGCGCGTTGCGCCAGTCCGATTCCGACATCTCCTCGCCGTCGGGTCGGAACCACGAGATGTCTTTGATCTCGGCGCCGCGGACGGGCCGGCCGTGGAAGAACTTGCGGCGGCGCAGGACGGGGTGGCGGCGGAAGATGCGGATCAGCTCGCGCGTGAACTCAAGCAGCTCGCGCCGGTCTTCCGACAGGTTCCAGTCCACCCACGAAATCTCGTTGTCCTGACACCACGCGTTGTTGTTGCCGCGCTGCGTGCGCGCGAACTCGTCGCCGGCGACGAGCATCGGGACGCCCTGCGAGAGCAGCAGGGTGGCGAGGAAGTTGCGCATCTGGCGCGCGCGCAGATTCAGTATCTCGGGGTCGTCGGTCGGCCCCTCAACGCCGTGGTTCCAGCTGAGGTTGTGGTCGTGGCCGTCGCGGTTGCCCTCGCGGTTCTCCTCGTTGTGCTTCTCGTTGTAGCTGACGAGGTCGGCGAGGGTGAAGCCGTCGTGCGCGGTGACGAAGTTGACGCTGGCGTAAGGGCGGCGCCCGCTGCGCTCGTAGAGGTCGCTGCTGCCGGTCAGGCGGAAGGCGAGGTCGTCGATCTGGCCGGGGTCGCCGCGCCAGAACTTGCGGATGGAGTCGCGGTAGATGCCGTTCCACTCGGCCCACAGCACGGGGAAGTTGCCGACCTGATAGCCGCCCTCGCCCAAGTCCCACGGCTCGGCGATGAGCTTGACCTGCGAGAGCACGGGGTCTTGGTGGATGATGTCGAAGAAGGCGCCGAGGCGGTCAACCTCGTGCAGCTCGCGCGCGAGGGCCGAGGCGAGGTCGAAGCGGAAGCCGTCGACGCGCATCTCCAGAACCCAGTAGCGCAGCGAGTCCATGATGAGCTGGAGCGTGCGCGGGTGGGTCATGTTGAGCGTGTTGCCGCAGCCGGTGTAGTCCATGTAGTAGCGCGGCTGGTGCGGGACGCGGCGGTAGTAGGCGGCGTTGTCGATGCCCCGGAAAGAGAGCGTCGGCCCGAGGTGGTTGCCCTCGCCCGTGTGGTTGTAGACCACGTCGAGGATGACTTCGAGGCCCTCGCGGTGGAGCGTCCTGACCATCGTCTTGAACTCGGCGACCTGCTGGCCGAGCGCCCCGCTCGAAGAGTAGCGCACGTCGGGCGCGAAGAAGCCGATGGAGTTGTAGCCCCAGTAATTCGTCAGGCCGCGATCCTGTATGAACTTGTCGGAGACGAAGTGGTGGACGGGCATCAGCTCGACGGCCGTGACGCCGAGCGAGTGCAGGTAATCAATGACGGCCGGGTGGGCCAGCCCCGCGTAGGTGCCGCGCAGCTCCTCGGGCACCTCCGGGTGGAGGCGGGTGTAACCGCGGACGTGCAGCTCGTAGATGAGCGTGCGGTGCCACGGCGTGCGCGGGCGCTCGTCGCCGCCCCAACTGAAGGCCGGGTCGACGACGACGCACTTGGGCACGTAGGGTGCGCTGTCGCGCCCGTCGAATGAGAGGTCTTCGCGCGGGTCGCCGATGGTGTAGCCGAAGGCGGCCTCGTCCCACTTGATGGCGCCGGAGACGGCCTTCGCGTAAGGGTCTATGAGGAGCTTGTGCGGGTTGAAGCGGTGGCCGTGCTCGGGCGCGTAGGGGCCGTGGACGCGGTAGCCGTAGAGCTGGCCGGGCCGCGCCTCGGGCAGGTAGGCGTGCCAGACCTGATCGGTGTGCTCCGAGAGCTGGACGCGCGCCGACTCCTCGGCCGCGTCGGGCGAGTCGAAGAGGCACAGCTCGACGCCGGTCGCGTTCTCCGAGAAGAGCGCGAAGTTGACGCCCGCGCCGTCCCACGTCGCGCCGAGCGGGTACGGCTGCCCCGGCCACGTCTTCATCAACGAGTCCCTCGCGGGCTTCCGCCTGCTCGATTCACGTAAACGGCCGCGCCCCACGCGGCGAGGGTGATTGCCGCCGCCCCGTCCTCGACGTGCGCGGGCGGGGCGGCCTGCGCCGGGTCTCCGCCGTAGCGCGCGTCGCCGCTCCAGAGCGCGAGCCGCCACGGGCCCCCTTCGGAGGAAGGAATCGGGATGTCCTGTCCCTCACCGGCAAGGTTACAGACGAGGAGGGCGCGCGTGCCGTCGGCGTCGCCGCGCTCGACACAGAGCCAGCGGCGCGCTTCGTCGAAGCGGACGCGGGCGCGCGCCTTGTCGCAGTTCGAGAGGCACGAATACCTTTTTCGTGTCGCGATTAGGTCACGATAAAACTGCAAAACCTCGGCCTGCGGCGACTCGCCCGAACTCTCCCACGTGAGCTTCGAGCGCAGGAAGGTCTGCTCCGCTTGCGGGTCGGCGAAGCCGCCGACGTTGGACTGCGTCTCGCCCTCTTCGCGGACGAACGAGGAGTATTCCTCCCTGCGCCCCTCGCGCACGGCCCGGCCGAGGGCGGGGTCGGTGTGGCTCGTGAAGTAGAGGAACGGCGCGCGCTCGCCCCACTCCTCGCCCATGAAGAGCATCGGCACGTTGGGCGCGGCGAAGAGGAGGGCGGCCGCGAGCTTGTGCTGCTCGGCGCTGAGCAGGCGCGAGAGGC
>DATMVI010000579.1:0-6505 GCA_035563275.1 Pyrinomonadaceae bacterium | reverse complement strand
CCGCCGGCGCTTGACTCACTGCCGGTTGACCCGCTTCGGGCGCGGCCGCCGGCCGGCCCTCCTCGGGGGCGTGGCCGGCGCCGGCGTGCGCGAAGCCCATCACCTCGAAAATCCTCTCCCGCGCGCGCAGCATCTCGGGCGCGTCCATGTCGCGCGGGCGCGGCACGTCCACGCCGACGATGTCGGCGACGGCCGCCGGCCGCTGGCTCATCACGACGACGCGGTCGGCCAACTGCACCGACTCGTCCACGTCGTGCGTGACGAAGAGGACGGTCTTCTTCTCGCGCTGCCAGATTTCGACCAGCTCGGCGCGCATCCGCAGGCGCGTCAGGAAGTCGAGCGCGCCGAACGGCTCGTCCATGTAGAGCACGTCGGGGTTGGCGGCGAGCGCCCGCGCGATCTCGACGCGCTGCTTCATCCCGCCCGAGAGCGCGTGCGGGTAGGCGCGCTCGAACCCGTTCAGGCCGACGACGCGCACGTAGTGGGCGACGGTCTCGCGCCGCTCGGCCGGCTTGGCGTCGAGCAGCCCGAACCCGATGTTCTCCTCGACCGTCAGCCACGGGAAGATGCCGTTCTCCTGAAAGATGAAGATGCGCCGCGGGTCTGGCCCGGTGACGGGGCGGCCGTCGATGAAGACCTCGCCGCGCGTCGCCTTGATGAAGCCGGCGATGATGTTGAGCAGGGTGGATTTGCCGCAGCCCGAGGGGCCGACGATGCAGAGGAACTCGCCCTCGCGCACCGTCAGGTTCACGTCGCGCAGCACGTGCACGTCGTCGGCCCCGCGGCCGTTGCGGCGCGAGCGCCGCGAGTCGCGGAAGCTCGTCGAGAGCCCGCGGATGTCGATCTTGGGTTGATGATTTGGCGCCATCTCTTTCACGCGGCCGGGCGTCGCCGGCCCTCAGCGGTTGAAGCCCCAGCGGACTTCCTCCAGTTGCTCGAGCCTCCTGACCAGCAGGTCGAGGGCGAGGCCGATGAGTCCGATGATGATCATGCCGGCGACGACGAGGTCGTAGCGCATGCCGGCGTTGCGCGCGTCGATGATGAGGTAGCCGAGGCCGGAGTTGACGGCGATCATCTCGGCCGCCACCACCACCAGCCACGCCACCCCGAGCGCGAGGCGCACGCCCGTGATGATCTGCGGCAGGCAGGCCGGGAAGACGACCTTCGAGAAGACCGTCAGCCGGCCGACGCGGAAGTTGCGCGCGGCGCGCAGGTGGACGAGGCGGATGTTCTGCACGGCCGACATCGCGGCCGTCGTGATGGGGAAGAGGCTGGCCATGAAGATGAGGAAGACGGGCGCGAGGTCGCTCACCCCGAACCAGAGGATCGCCACCGGGATCCACGCGATGGGCGAGATCGGGCGGAACATCTGGATGGCCGGGTTGAAGGCGCGGAAGGCGCGGTCGAACCAGCCGAGCAGCAGCCCGAGCGGGACGCCGACGAGGAGGGCCAGCAGGAAGCCGGCCGCGACGCGGAACAGCGAGGCCACGATGTACTTGACCAGCACGCCCTGCATGAGCAGTTCGTACATGCCGAGCAGCACGGCGTAGGGCGTCGGGAAGATGGCGCTCCCCGAGACGGCCACGGCGGCGTGCCAGCCGCAGAGGACGACGACCGCCACGGCCGCCGGCAGCAGGAAGGTCTCGACTCGCTCTCTCAACGTTTCACCTCCCATTCGTAGGGCGCCGCCCCGCTCGTCCGGTCCGAGAAGCTCGGGTCGGCGTACTGCTCGAAGGGGAGGGGGCCGTCGAGGATGCCGGCCTCGCGGGCGAGCGCCTCGATGCGCTCGAACTCCTCGCGCGCCAGCATGAGGTTCGCGTAGGTCACGCGGTCGGGCGGCGTGCTCAGCACGTACTGCAAGAGCTCCGGCCGCTGTTTGTAGTAGTCGCGCGAGACGGCGACGGCCGCCTCGGCGCGGTGCTCGGGGCCCGCGTCGAGCCACTTGCCGCTGCGCGCGATGCCGTCCACGAGGCGCTGCACCCACTCGGGGTGCTCTTTGATGGCGTCGTCGCGCACCACCAGCACGCACGAGATGAACCCCGGCCACAGCTCTTTCGCCTGATAGAGCACGCGGCCGTAGCCTTCGAGCTCGGTCTGCCCCATGAAGGGCTCGCCCGAGGTGATGGCGTCCACGGACTTCGAGTAGAGCGCGGCCGGCATGTCCGGCGGCGCCATCTCCAGAATCTTCACGTCGCGCAGCGTCATGCCGTTGTCCGCGAGCGCCTTGAAGAAGATCAGGTACTGGTTCGAGAAGCGGTTCGGGACGGCGACGGTCTTGCCCCTGAGGTCGCGGATGGTGCGGATGCCCGAGTCCTTGTGCACCATCATGGCCGTGCCGTCGCGGTGGCCGAGGTAGACGATCTTGACGGGCACGCCCTGCTGCCGCAGCTTCATCGCCAGCGGGGCGAGCATGAAGGTGGCCGGCAGGTGGCCCGACACGATCGACTCTTTAATCTCCGGAAAGCCGCTGAACCTCACGGGTTCGTACAATCCCTCGCCTCTGGAGTTCCTGTTGATCCAGTCGGTGACGGGACACGTGAGGTGTCAAGTGACGGGGAGGAAGCCGACGCGGAAGCTCTCGTCCTCCTCCCCGCCGAAGGCGCCCGCGAAGGGCACGTAGCCGACGTTGAGCCACAGGTGCAGGGCGCTCAGGCAGACGAAGGCCGCCAGCACGCCCGCGATGACTTTGAGGAACTTGTTCATCCCGACCCTCCCGGCGCGGAGGGGCCTCGCGGCCCCGCGCCCTCAATCGCCCGCGGCGCCCGAGCCGGCGGCGGGGCGGCTCACCTCCTCGCCGAAGAACCCTTGCAGCGGCTCGACGTGAACCGGCTCCACCCACTCGGCGGCGAGGTCTTCGATGACGTGGTGCTCGCGCACGAGCGTCGCGCCCGCGTAGCGCTTGACGATGGGGTGGAGGAAGTTGCTCTGGTCGGCCCGCGCCACGTCGTCGCGCGCGATGCGGTTGACGTTGAAGGGGTCGTCGAAGGCGTGGTCGTCGCCGTAGTCGAGCGTGATGGTGTAGTAGCGCCCGTGCTCGCCGAGGGGCGTGTCGTGGACGTAATCGACGGGCACCTCTTCGTAGTAGACGGCCTCGCCGCCGTCCTCGGGGACGACGAGCAGGTCGCAGAGGAAGCCGTACTGCTGCCACAGGGCCGAGCTGGTGTTGACGCGCCGGATGATGGCCTCGGTGAGCGCCTCGGGCGTGGGGTCGAGGCGGCGCGAGGGCCACCCGGCGCCGTGGTGCTTGACTTCGAGGATGCGGTAGAGCGCGCGGGCGTTATAGCGGAAGCCGTGGATGAAGGCCGAGGTCGCCTTCTTGTAGTCGCGCATCTGCGTCAGCGTGCCGGCGAAGTAGAGGTCTTTGACGTTGGTGGACTCCCACTCGCTGGTCTGCGCGGGGAGGCGGTCGCCGCAGGCCAGCTCGGGGCGGCACGAGTCGTCGAAGGCCGCGTCGTCGAAGCGCCAGCCCGTGCAGGCCAGCACGCGGTCGTAGACGATGTCTTCCCGCTCGCCGTTGGCGTGCGCGTAGCTGAAGGAGACGACGAACTTGCCGTCCGCGCGCCGCTCGATCTTCTCGACGGTGGCGTCGAGCAGCGCGTTCTGCGACTTCAGCTGGTAGGTGTCGAGGATGTTGTTGTTGACCGCGCGCAGGTGGCCGGGGAAGTGCGTCCGCCACGCCAGCTTCAGCGTGTGCGGGCTGGCCATGTGGATGACGGCCGCGGTCTCGACGAGGTTGTCGGCCGTCTCGAAGGCCGAGTTGCCCTTGCCGAGGATGAGCACGCGCTGGTTGGTGTAGTCCTCGGGGTCGACGGAGAACTGCACGTAATTCTCGGCCAGCTCGATGCCGGGGATGGGCGGCACGTAGGGCTTCGTGAAGCCGGTGGCCATCACGACCCGGCGCGCGCGGTAGACGCGGCCGGCCTCGTCGGCGACCTCGAAGACGCCGTCGCCGCCCTTCGAGACGCGCGTGACCTTCGCCCCGTACTGGACTTTGAGCCCGAAGTGGCGCGCGAAGTCTTCGAGGTAGCGCACCATCTCGTCGGCGGGCGGGAAGTAGCGCCTGCTGTAGTTCTTGAAGAGCAGCTCGTCGGAATCGCTCAGCAGCGAGTTCCAGTCCCAGCGGAGGTTGACCTCGCGGTCGCTGTAGCCCGTGTGTATCTTGTTCGAAGAGATGAGCGTCCGGTGGCGCGGGAACTTCCGGAAGAACGTGCCGGCCCCCTCGCCCGCCTCAAGCATGAGGTAGTCGCGCCCCGCCTTCTCCATGTAGTAACCGAGTTGTAGTCCGGCCGGCCCCGCGCCGACGATCAAATAATCGTGAGTCGCCCCCCCGCGCTCGTCATGGTTTCTAGACATCGCTCTCCTGCCTTTCTCCCCCCGCCGGGCCCCCGCCTCGTCTGCGACGCGAGGCTTTTCCGCGGCCCGGCTCAGGAGGGTTAAGTGTTTTGAAGGCCCCTTCGGCGGGCCCGCGGCCGCGGCGACTTCGGCCGCCGCGGCGCGCCCCGCGCGGGGCTTTAGTCACTGGCGCCGGTTTTCAGAACCGCGTCGCGTTCGTCCCGCGCGTAAACGGGCGCCGCGTCCGCCCCCTGCGGCGCCTGCGCGGCGCCCTTCCTGATGCTTCGCAACTTCTTCAGATTGGTCTCTTCGCGCGAACGTCTCTTGGCCGCGCTCTCGCTCTTCTCCTCCTCGGTGAAAATCTCCAGCCGCGCGCAGCGCTCGCCGGGCGCTTCGGCCGCGCTCCGCAGCAGCCGCGCGTAGCGCTCGCACAAAAGCCTCATCGGGCCTTCCTCGTAGATGTCGGCGTCGAAGGTCAGACGGCCGCCGAGGCCGTCGCCCCTCTCGAACATCCACAGCGTCAGGTCGTAGCGCCCCGACTCGTTCTCGTAGACCAGAGGGCTCAGTTCGAGCCCGGCCAGCGCCGGCTCGTCGATGGGCACGTTCTGCACGCCGAAGGCGACCTGAAAGAGCGGTGAGCGCGCCAGCGTCCGCTCCGGCGCGAGTTCTTCTACCACCCGCTCGAACGGCACCTCCTCGTGGGCGTACGCGCCTAAACACACTTCCCTGACGCGCTCGACCAGTTCCGAAAAGGCCGGGTCTCCGGACAAGTCCACGCGCAGCACCAGCGTGTTGATGAAGAAGCCGATGAGCCCTTCGAGCTCGGCCCGCCCCCGCCCGGCCACCGGGGTGCCCACCGCCACGTCGTGCCGCCCGGCCAGACGTGCAAGCAGCGCGGCGAAACCGGCCAGCAAGACCATGAAAAGCGTCGCGCCCTGCTCGCGCGCCACCCGACGCAGCCCCCCGGCGACTTCGGCATCCAGCCGGAACGTGACGCGCTGCCCCCTGTAAGCCTGCGCCGCCGGACGAACGCGCGCGCCCGGCAACTCCAACGTCGGCGGCAACCCCGCCAACTGCCTGCGCCAATAAGCGAGCTGCGCCTCAAGCCTCTCACCGCTCAAGTGTCTACGCTGCCAGACGGCGTAGTCGGCGTACTGCACGGGCAGTTCCGCCAAAGGCGACGGCTTGCCGGAGGAGAACGCTTCATACAGCGCGCCCGCCTCCCTCACCAGCACGCCCAGCGACCACGCGTCCGAAGCGATGTGGTGCATCGTCAGCAGCAGCACGTGCTCGCCTTCACTGAGCCGCAAGAGACTCGCGCGCAGCAGCGGCCCCCGGCTCAGGTCGAAGGGGCGGCGCGCCTCCTCCGCCGCCAGCCGCGCCGCCTCCGCCTCCCTCGCCGCCTCCTCCATCCCCGACAGGTCTGTGACTCCCAGCTCCACCGGGGCGGCCGCCTCGATTAACTGGTAAGGCTCTCCGCCCTCCGACCCGAACCGCGTCCGCAGCACCCCGTGGCGGCGCGCCACCTCCGACAGCGCGCGCGCGAGAGCCGCCGCGTCCAGAGGCCCGCGGAGGCGCACGGCCGCCGGGCTGTTGTAGAAGGCCGAGCCGCCTTCGAGCTGGTCGATGAACCAGAGCCGCTGCTGCGCGAACGACAGCGGCAGCGGGCCATCGTGCGGCACCGGCTCCACCGGCGGCAGCGGCTCTTCCGCGCCCGCGTCGCGCAGCAGCGCCTCGACGGCCCGCGCTAACCCCTCCACCGTCGGCTGCTCGAAGAGCGCGCGCAGCGGCAGCTCCACCTTGAAGAGTTCCCGCACCCGGCTGACGAGGCGCGTCGCCAGCAAAGAGTGGCCGCCCAGCTCGAAGAAGTTATCCTCGACGGAAACGCGACTGAGGCCGAGCACCTCGGCCCAGATGCCGGCCAGCAACTCCTCCGTGGGCGTGCGCGGGGCGACGTAGCCGGCGGCCGCCTCGAACTCGGGCTCGGGCAGGGCGGCGCGGTCGACCTTGCCGTTGGGCGTCAGCGGCAGCCTCTCTAATGTCATGAAGGCCGAAGGAATCATGTGCTCGGGCAATATCTCCCGCAGGAACTCACGCAGCTCGACGGTGGTCAGCGGGGTTGCAGCCTCCGCCTCTTCCGTCGAACTTTGCGCGGCGCTCCGCTGCTCGCGCC
>DATMVI010000578.1:0-7206 GCA_035563275.1 Pyrinomonadaceae bacterium | reverse complement strand
CTCGTCGGCGCGCGGCGGCGCGGACGCGGTCGGCCATTACGCGGTGGACGACCCCTTCGGCGGCGAGCGCGGCGCCGAAGGGGTCGCGCGCCACTTCGACTGCCCGCTGAGCTCTCGGCAGGTGACCTTCGCGGCCGGCGTCACCTCGCTCCTCCACGACCTCGAAGGACTCGCCGCGGGCGGCCTCATCGCCGCGCCCGAGTGGGTACACGCCGACCTCGAAGCGTGGGCCGTGGCGCGCGGCGGCCGCTTCGAACTCTTCCCCGAGACGGCGGAGCGCGGCGAGCTGATCGCGCGCCTCGAAGACCTCGGCCCGTCGCTCCTGCACCTCGACCGCCCGAGCTTCACCGGCCGCGCCGTCGCGCTCGACGAGTTAAGGGAGGTGGTCGCGGCGGCCGCGCGCGTCGGCGCCGTCGTGCTCATAGACGAGAGCCCGGCCCCTTACCTCGGCCCGCGCGGCAGCGCCGTCCGGCTGGTGAACGGCGCGGACAACCTCGTGGTGCTGCGCGGCTTCACGAAGGCTTACTCGATGGGCGGGCTGCGGGTCGGGTTCGCCGTCGCGTCAGAAGGCGTGGCGGCCCGCGTGCGCGAGCTGGTCGCGCCGCTTCAGGTCTCGGAGCTGTCGCTGCTCGCCGCGCTCAGGCTCCTCGACGCCGGCGACTTCTTCGGCCGCCTGCTCGCGCGCATCAGGGTGATGAAGCCCGCGGCCTCCCGGCTGCTCGCCGCCGCCGGACTCGAAGTGATTCCCGGCCACCCAGACCTGCCGTGGGTCGCCGTCTCCGACGTTGACGGTCAAGCCGCGGGCCTCCTCGAAGCGCGCGGCATCTGCGCGCTGCGCCCGGCGCCGCCGCCCATTTTTCCGGCGCCGCGCGCCGGCGTCATGCGCCTCACCGTCCCGCTCTCCGACGGGCGGATGGCGCTGCTCCGGCAACTCCTGACCGGCGACGGCGGCGGGGTTCGAGAGACTTAAAAAGCGCGGGGCCTTGAGAGCGAAAGACCAACGCGCGGAAGGAGCGACGGCATGAACAACGAGCGGGCGGGCGCGGGAGGCGCGGAGGTGAAGCCCGGCTTCGGCCGCGCGCTGGTCGTCACGGCGCACCCGGACGACCCCGAGTTCCTCTTCGGCGCGACGGTGGCGTGGCTCGCGGCCGGGGGCGCCGAGGTCTTCTACCTGATTTGCAGCGACGGGGCGAACGGCAGCCGCGACCCGGCGCGGCCGAAGGAAGAGATCGCCGCCGTGAGGGCCGCCGAGCAGCGCGCGGCCGCCGGCCTGCTCGGCGTCCGCGGCGTCGTCTTCCTCAACCTCCCCGACGGCCGCCTCGCCCCGTCGCTCGACCTCCGCTTCGCCATCGCGCGCGAACTGCGCCGCGTCAGGCCCGACCTCGTCATCACGCACTTCCCCCGCCGCGTCCTCGACATCCCGCTCGACGCCTCGCACCCCGACCACGTCGCCGTCGGCGAGGCCGCGCTCTCGGCCGTCATGCCCGACGCCTCGAACGCGCGCGCCTTCCCCGAACTGCTCCGCGAGGGGCTGGAGCCGCACAAGGTGAAAGAGGTGTGGGTTCCCGGCTACGAGCAGCCGAACCACTGCGTCGACGCCGCGCCGTTTCTGGAGCGGAAGGCGGCGGCCATCATGTGCCACCGCAGCCAGCTCGGCGACCCCCCGCCGGCCGGGCCTCCGCCGTGGCTCTACCACTTCATGGGCATGGTGGGGGCCAGACACGGCTACGAGTACGGGGAAGACTTCCGGCGCATCGTCGTCTGAGACGGCGCGCGCCCTCCGGCCTCACCCGCCCGAAAAAAGCAAGAGGGGAGAAGACCGCGCCGCGGGCGCGACGTACCTTGTGCGCGCGACCAGCGAACCGAGGGAGCGACCCGTGCGACAGCCTCCTGAAATAGACATCGCCGGCCCGGCCTTCGAGGCCGACCCCTACCCGACCTACGCGGCGCTGCGCGAAGAGTCGCCGGTCTGCCGCGTGCGCCTGCCCGACGGCCGCCGCGCGTGGCTCGTCACCCGCTACGACGACATCGCGCGCGTGCTCCACGACCACGCGCGCTTCTCCTCGCGCGCCATGCTCTCGCAGGTCGGGGAGCCGCCGGCGCTCTCCCCGCGCGCGCGGGAGGTGATGACGCTCTTCTCGCTCATCATGTCGAGCAAAGACCCGCCCGACCACACGCGCCTGCGGACGCTGGTCGAGAGGGGCTTCGCGCCGCGCCTGATCGGCGGGCTGAGGCCTTACGTCGAGGGGTTGGCCGGCGAGTTGCTCGACGCCGTCGAGGCCCGCGCGCGCGCGGGCGGCTCGCGCGAGTTCGACCTCGTCGCCGACTACGCCTTCCCCCTGCCGGCGGCGGTGATTATGAAGCTGCTCGGCGTGCCCGCCGAAGACCGCGACAACATCCGCCGCTGGTCGGAGCCGCTGCTGAAGTTCGACCGCAGCGCCGAGAGCGCCGAGGCTCTGGCCCCCGAGGTCTCGGTCTTCGTCGATTACGTCAGGTCGCTGCTGGCGGCGAAACGCGAAAGCCCCGGCGACGACCTCATCAGCGGCCTCGTCGCCGGCCGGAAGCCGGGCGAGGGCCTCACCGAGATGGAGCTCGTCTCGCTCACCTTCCAGCTCATCTTCGCCGGCCACACCACGACCTCGCACCTCATCGGCAACGGCGTGCTCGCCCTGCTCACGCGCCCCGAACAGATGGAGAAGCTGAAGGCCGACCCCTCGCTCGTCCGCGGCGCCGTGGACGAGCTGCTGCGCTTCGACGCGCCGCAGCAGATGAGGGCGCGCCTCGCCGTCGAGGACGCCGAGGTCGGCGGCGTTCAGGTCCGGAGGGGCGAGGTCGTGCTGCTCGCCCTCGGGAGCGGCAACCGCGACCGCGCGCACTTCGAGGCCCCGGACGAACTGGACATCACGCGAGGCGACGGCCGCCACCTCTCGTTCGGGCTGGGCATCCACCGCTGCTTCGGCGTCCCGCTGGCGCGGCTCGAAGGCGAGGCGGCCATCGGCACGCTCCTGCGCCGGATGCCCGACCTGCGCCTCGCCGTCGCGCCCGGCGAGCTGCGCCGTCTGCCGGGCGGCCTGCACCAGCGCGGGCTGGCGTCTCTGCCGGTCACTTTCTGAGAGGCCGCGGGCGGCGCGGAGAGGAGGACTCCGGGTGGCACAACTCACGCAGGTCAATCTCCTTGACCCCGACTTCAAGGCGAACCCTTACGACACCTACGAGCGGCTGCGCGCCGAGTCGCCCGCGGCGCGCGTGGCGCTGCCGGACGGCCGCGAGGGCTGGCTCTTCACGCGCTACCGCGACGTGGAGGCCATCCTCATGGATCACGGGCGGTTCACCACGCGCTCGTTCCTCGGGCAGGTGGACGGCTCGGAGCTCCCGCCCCACGTGCGCGGCGTCTACATGCTCTTCAACGAGATCATGCTCGGCAAAGACCCGCCCGAGCACACCCGCTTGCGGAAGCTGGTGCAGAAGGCTTTCACCGCGCGCCTCGTCGAGCGCCTCGCGCCGAGGGTGCGCGAGTTGGCCGGCGAGCTTTTAGACGCCGTCGAGGCCCGCGCGCGCGAGGGCGGCCCGCGCCGGTTCGACCTCATCGCCGACTACGCCTTCCCCATCCCCGTCACCATCATCATGGACTTGCTCGGCATCCCGCACGCCGACCGCGAGAACATCCGCCGCTGGTCGACGACGCTGGCCGCCTTCGACGGCAGCCTCCAACTCGCCGAGAAGATCGCGCCCGAGGTCAACGCCTTCATCGATTACCTCAAGTCGCTGGTCGAGGCGAAGCGGCGCGAGCCCCGCGACGACCTCCTGACCAGCCTCGTGCAGGTCGAGGAGGAAGGCGACCGGCTCGGCGAGAGCGACCTGCTGGCGATGGTCTACGTCCTCATCTTCGCCGGCCACGAGACGACGCTCCACCTCATCGGCAACGGGATGCTCGCGCTGCTCACGCACCCCGAACAGATGGAGAAGCTGAGGGCCGACCCCTCGCTCGTCGAGGGCGCGGTCGCCGAGCTGCTGCGCTTCGACCCGTCGGTCGAGATACCGCGGGCGCGCGTGGCGCGCGAGGACGTGCGGGTGGGCGGCGTCACCGTCCGCAAGGGCGAGGTCGTGCTCGTCGCCATCGCCAGCGCGAACCGCGACGCCGAGCGCTTCGAGTCGCCCGAGCGTCTGAACATCTGCCGCGCCGAGAACCGCCACCTCTCCTTCGGCAAGGGCATCCACGCCTGCGTCGGGGCCGCGCTGGCCCGCCTCGAAGGCGGCATCGCCATCGAGACGCTCGTCGGCCGGATGCCCGACCTGCGCCTCGCCGTCGCGCGCGAGGAGCTGAGGTATCGGCCCGGCGGCATCTTCCTGCGCGGGCTGGCGGCCCTGCCCGTCGCCTTCTGAGGCCGCACGGCGATGAGACCTCCCGGCCGTCACTTCGAAGCGCCCGCCGAAGCGCCCGCGCGCCGCCCCGAGGTCGGGCTGGTGCTGCCGCAGATGGAGGGCGCGATGGCCGGCGAGACGCCGCGCTGGCCAGACCTTCAGGCGATGGCGCGCGCGGCCGAGGCCGCCGGCTTCGACTCGCTCTGGGTCATCGACCACCTGCTCCTGAACGCGCGCGGCGAGCAGGCGCGGCGCAAAGGCGTCTGGGAGTGCTGGTCGCTGCTCGCGGCGCTGGCGGCGACGACCTCGCGCGTCCGGCTCGGCTCGCTCGTCACGGCCACGAGCCTGCGCCACCCGGCGATGCTCGCCAAGATCGTTGACACCGTGGACGAGATCAGCGGCGGCCGCCTCATCCTCGGCCTCGGCGCGGGGTCGTACCGGTCGGAGCACGACGCCTTCGGCCTCCCGTTCGACCACCCCGTCGGCCGCTTCGAGGAGGCCGTCCAGATCATCCGCCGGCTCCTGCGCGGCGAGGCGGTGGACTTCGAGGGGAGTTACTACACGGTGCGCGACTGCGAGCTGCGGCCGCGCCCCGCGCGCGCGGCCGGGCCGCCCGTCCTCATCGGCACGATCAGGCAGGGCGAGCGGATGCTCAGGCTCGTGGCCGAGCACGCGGACTTTTGGAACGCGTGGCTCAGCTTCGGCCGCAGCGACGCGGATCAGATTCCGCCGCTGCGCGCGGCCGTGGACGCCGCCTGCCGCGCGGCCGGGCGCGACCCCGCGACCCTGCGGCGCACCGCCTCCGTCCTCGTCGACCTCACGCGCGGCGACTTCTACGGGGCCGACGTGCCGATGCGCCTGCGCGACCGGCAGGCCGTCGAGCCGCTCGCGGGCACGCCGGCCGAGCTGGCCGCGGCCATCCGCGCTTTCGCCTCGGAGGGCGTCAGCCACTTGCAGGTCTCGCTGGCGCCGAACACGCTCGCCGGCGTCGAGGCCTTCGCGGAGGTCTTGGGACTTCTCGGTGAGGGCGAAGCGGGGCCGCGGCCGCGCGGCTCCGCGGGTGTCGCGCGGGCGGCGCGCGCGTTGGAGGCCGAACGATGAACCAGCAAACACTTTCGGGCGCGCTCGAAGCGGCCTTCCGCCGCTGGCCCGACCGCCCGGCGCTCACCTTCGAGGGGCGTTCGCTGACGTTCGCCGAGTTCGAGTCGGAGGTCGCGGCGCTGGCCGGCGCGCTCCGGCGGCTCGGCGTCGGGCGCGGCGACCGCGTCGTCTGCCAACTGCCGAACCGCCCCGAACTGCTCACGACGGCGGCCGCGACGTGGGCGCGCGCGGCCGTCTACGTCGGGGCCGACCACGAGCTGACCGGGCCGGAGCTGTGCGTCTACCTCCGCCTCACGGGCGCGAAGGCGCTCGTCTACGCGCCCGTCGCCTCCTCGCCCGACCCGTTCCTGCCGCTGCGGGTCGTCCGCGAGAGACACCCCGACGTGCAGGTCATCGTCGTCGGGGCCGAGGCGCCGGCGGGCGCGCTCGCCTTCTCGGGGCTGACGCGCGGGCCGGCCCGCGACGCCCATTCACCGGCCGACGGCCCCGCGCCCGAAGACCCGGCCGTCATCTTCACCACCTCGGGCACGACGGGCCGGCCGAAGATGCCGGTCATCTACCACGGCCGGCTCCAGCGCAGTTGGGTGCGCCTCGCCGCGGAGCTGAGCTTCGGGCCGGAGGACGCGCACCTCGTGCAACTGCCTCTGGCGCACGGGCTGGGGATGATGCTCGCGCTGGCGGGGCTGGTGGCCGGCGGGCGGCTCGTCCTCGTCGAGCGCTTCTCGGCCGCGGCCGCGCTCGCCCTCGTCGGGCGCGAGCGCGTCACGGTGCTCAACGGCTCGCCCGCGCACTTCCGTCTGATCCTCGACGGCCTCACGCCCGGCCGCCACGACGTGAGCAGCCTGCGCACCGGCGTCGCCAGCGGCGCGGCCTTCTCGACGACTCTGCTGCGGAGGATTTTCGACGAGCTGAGGATGAGCCTCATGCTCATGTACGGGGCGAGCGAGGGCGTCGGCGTGGCGACGAGCGACCGCGCGGAGATTCTGCGCGGCTCGGTCGGCAGGCCCTTGCCCGACTCGGTGGCCGTCGTCGGCCCCGACCGGAGGCCGCTGCCCGCGGGCGAGGTCGGCGAGATCGCCTTCTCGCGCGAAGTCTTCCCCGTGCGCTACTGGGGCGCGGCCGACGACGGCTCGCCGTCGGGCGAGACGCACGAGGTCGCGGCCGGCTGGTACTACACGGGCGACCTCGGGCGCGTGGACGACGAAGGGCTGCTCTACGTCGTCGGCCGCCTCAAGCTCCAGATCAACCGCGGCGGCCTGAAGGTCGATCCGTCCGAGGTCGAGGGCGCGCTGCTGCGTTGCGCGGGCGTGGCCGACGCGGCCGTGCTCGGCGTGCCGAACCCCGTGCTCGGCGAGGTCGTCTGCGCCTGCGTGGTTCCGTCGGGCGGCGGCGCGCCGAGTCTGGAGAATCTGCGCGCGGAGCTGCGCCGCGAGCTGGCGCGCTACAAGCTGCCGGACGAGCTGTGCGTGCTCGACCGGATTCCGCGGACGGGCGTCGGCAAGGTCGACGTGCAACTGCTCCGGGCCGAGGTCGGGGCGACGCCCGCGCGCCAGCGCGTCGCGGGCTGAGGCCGGGGCGAGGAGGTGAAGATGCGGCGAGAGACTTCGGTGCCCGCGAGCGAGTTGACCCGGAGAGTCTTTTCGATGAACGAGGCTTTCGGGTGCAGGAGCGCGGTCGATGAATTTCAGGCCGCGTCGAGGGCCGTGCGCGCCGCGGGCCACGGCGCGGGCGCGGAGGCCGCCC
>DATMVI010000577.1:0-3085 GCA_035563275.1 Pyrinomonadaceae bacterium | reverse complement strand
GTCCTCGGTGGCCTGACCCGTGCCGGCCGCGACGCCCGCGGCGTGCGTGCCGTGCCCGTACTTGTCCTGCTTGCTCCCCTCGCCGGTGAAGTCGACGTGCTGCACGACGCGGTTGTAAGGCTCGACGGTCTGGGTGGCGAGCAGGCCCGTGCCGAGGAGGCCGCCGCCGCCGAGCAGTCCGCCCTCGGTCGTGCGCACGTAGCCGGCGAACTCGGCCGCGTCGGGCGGGCTGATGCCGCTGTCGAGGATGGCGATGCCGACGCCGTTGCCCGCGCCGCCCGCCGTCACGTCTTTCGGGAGGACGTTACTCGCGCCCGTCGTCACTTCGAGGTGGCTCGTGTTGTCGGCCGAGGCGGCCGTCGTGCGAACCTCCTGATCGGCCGAGACCCACGTCACGTCTTCGCGCCCGGCCATCTCCTCAAGCGCCTCGGCCGGCACGTCGGCGACGATGGTGTCCAGCGCGTCGAGTTGGCGGAGCACGTCGGCCCCGCCGCCTTCGAGGGCGGAGCGCAGGCGCACCGCCGCCGCCGCGTCGGCCGCGTTGAGGATGACGCGCGACTTGGCCGGGCGGCCCCCGGCGCGCTCCTGCCGGACGCGCCGCAGCAGCGCCTCCGGCATCTTCGACGGCCGCTGGCTCTGGCCGCGCTCGCGTCTCTGCGCCCCGGCCGGGAGCGCGCCGAGGCCCGCGGGCGGCGTCGTTAAAGAGGTGATGAGAAGGAGAATTAAGGCGGCGTTCCTGCGCATTCGATGATCACTCCTGAAGCGGGGCTTGGGCTCGAAGGCCCGGGCCGGGCGGGCGAAGAAACTTATTAGGCCCGCAGACAGCCAGACAAGGCGCGTGCCGCCCGGATCGGTCAGTCTTTCTCTGAATAAATTGAAGGCGGGGCTGAGGGTTGCGCGCGCGGGCTCTCTTTTTGACCGGGTAAGACTTGGACGGTCGGTCAGAACGGCGTGAGTGACCGGCGGCTTTTAGCTCTGTCGGGCGGGGGCGTTTGGTAGTATATTTGGCCTCCCCCGACTGTCCTCGCGCAAGTCGGGACGAAGGGCAGGCCCGAGATGGAAATCGTGATCGCGCTGAACCCGCGGAGCAAACCCGCCGCCGAGATCAAAGAGTCTCTGGAGCAGCAGTTGACGCCGGCCGCCGCCGACGTGCAGTTGGAGTTGAGGCAGCCGAAGGTGAAGTACCGCGGCCTCGACCCGAACGTGCTGGTCGCCGTCGTGGGCGCGGCCGGCGCGGGCCTCGGCGCGCTGATTACGGGCCTCATGCAACTCCGCAATCAGATGGCCGCCCGCAAGATCGTGCTCGAAGCGGAGGGCGGCCAGAAGCTCGAAGTCCCGGCCGACACGCCGATGGAGAAGCTCGACCAGTTGCTCGAACGGCTCAACCGAATGAACGAGGTGAAGAAAATCTCCGTGCAGTAAGCGCGCGCCCCGAAACCGCCCGGCGGCCCGACGAAGCCTCACCTCCCGCGGCGCAGGACGCCCACCCCGCCGTGAGGCGGCGGCCACCCGTCCGACACCCCGAGCCGCACGACCGCGCCCGTCGGCACCACCTGACCGGGCTGCGGGTCTTGCGCGAAGACGTGGTTAAGTTTGTAGTCGCTGTGGTGCCGGCGCGTCACCGTCCACCTCAGGTTGGCGTTCCTCAACATCGCCTGCGCCTGCTGGAGAGGCAGCCCGACCACCTGCGGAACACGCGTCGTCTGCTGCTGCTCCGAGACGAGCAGCGTCACGAAGGTGCCCTTGCGGACGCGGCTGCCCGGCGCGTGCGACTGGTCGACGACGGTGCCCGGCTGCGCCCGCGCGACGGTGCGCCGCGTCATGCCGTGGAGCCCTGAGCCCGACAGCAGGCTCAGCGCGTCGTCGGCCCTCATGCCCCGGTAGTCGCCGACGATGACCGGCACGAGGGGGATGGCCACTTCGAGTTTGACCTCGCAGCCCCTCGCCAGCCGCGCGCCGGCCGAGGGGCTCTGCCTGAGCACCTGACCCTCGGGCGTGTTCTCGCGCTCGGCCGTGCTCACGCCGCCGACGGTCAGGCCGGCGCTCCTAATCTCCTCCTCGACCGACGCGCGCGCGCGGCCGACCCAGTTCGGCAACGTCACGCCGTCCTCGCCGGCCGAACCGATGGTGAGGTCAACCGCCCTCCCCGGCTCGACCCGCTCGCCGTCGCGGGGGTTCTGCGCCAGCACCTTCCCGACCTTGTCGCAACTCGGCCCCTCCGTGATCCGGCCGACGGTCAACCCCCTTTCGGTAATCTTGCGTCTGGCCGTCTCCAGCCTGTCGTCCTTGACCTCCGGCACTCGGACGGTCGCCCGCTCAGGCCCCGGCCCGAGCACGAGTTCGACGGCCGAGCCGCGCGCGACCTTCGTGCCGGCCGCCGGCCTCTGCGCGGACACCGGGTCTGAATCCCTCGCGCCCCCGCGCCGCTCGACCCGGCCGACCACGAGGCCGGCCGCCTCGATCTCTCTGGCCGCCTCGGCCCTCGACTTACTGACCACGTCGGGGACGACCGGCTCGTCGGCAGCCACTTCGTCCCCGTCCGGCTCGTCGCCGACCACGGGGGCCAGCCGCGGCGGCGGCGTCACCCTCTCGCCGCGCCGGATGCGCTCGGCGGCCCGCGCCCGCTCGCCCTGCCTGAACTCCTCGCGCAGCAGTTGCAGGAAGAGGGCGGCCAGCTCGGCGGCCAGCCGCGGGTTCTCGTCCTGAAGCAGCACGGCGAGCGGGAAGTACGCGTCCGGCTGCTCGGGCCGCGACCTGACGGCGCGCCAGTAACTCTCCTTCGCCGCCGCGTCGTTGCCGCGATCCTGATAAAGGTCGCCGAGGTGGAAGTGGGCCTCGGCCATGTCGGG
The DNA here is from genome assembly GCA_035563275.1 of Pyrinomonadaceae bacterium. GTDB lineage: Bacteria > Acidobacteriota > Blastocatellia > Pyrinomonadales > Pyrinomonadaceae > QHXN01. The sequence goes on along the minus strand of DATMVI010000577.1, from coordinate 236 downwards.
GTGACGTTCGAGCGCCCGCAGGTGCTGGCTCTCGGCCCTCCGGTACTGCGCGCGCGCCTCGGCCCGGTCGCCCGCGAGCGCCGCGGCGTTGCCGAGGCGCTGGAACGCGAGGCCCAGATCGGTCTCGGCGAAAGGGTAGTTGGGGTCGGACTGCCGCGCGGAGCGGAGCCTTTGCGCCGCCTCTTCCGACTGCGAACGGGCCTCGTCCGCGTTCCTTTCGCGCAGCGCCAGCTTGC
>DATMVI010000576.1:0-3832 GCA_035563275.1 Pyrinomonadaceae bacterium | reverse complement strand
CTCGCCCTTCGCGGCCGGGGCGGGGGCGGACTTGCCGCGGCCCGCGCCCTTGCCGACGGGGGCGCTCTCGCGGCCGTCGGAGGCGACGAGGACGGTGACGTGGCAGAAGTGGCGCTGCTCGCGGTAGGCGCGGCCCTGCGGGGCGGGCCTGACGCGGCGGCGGTGCTTGGTCGGCCCCATGTCGACGAAGCACGCCTTGACGACGAGGTCGTCCGGGTCGACGGCGACGTTCTGCCGCTCGGCGGCCTCGGTCGCGTTGGCGATGGCCGAGCGCAGGCACTTCTCGATGCCGTGCGCCGCGCGCTTCTGTGTGAAGCGCAGGATGGCCAGCGCCTCGCCGACGCTCTTGCCGCGGATCATGTCAACCACGAGCCGCGCCTTCTGCGCCGACCCGCGGAGGTACTTTGCACTCGCTCTCGCTTCCATGACTAACCTCGGTGCCGGGCGCCGAGTTCGGGAGCGGCCGCTCCGTCCTCAGCCCCGAGCCCTGCCTTTACCCTCGCTTCGAAGTCTTCTCGGCCTTCGTGCCGGCGTGCCCCTTGAAGGTGCGCGTCGGGGCGAACTCGCCGAGCTTGTGGCCGACCATGTTCTCCGTCACGTAGACCGGGATGTGGCGCTTGCCGTTGTGCACGCCGAAGGTCAGCCCGACGAACTCGGGCGTGATGGTCGAGCGGCGCGACCACGTCTTGATCGCCGGCGGACGGCTCCCGCCGCCGCGCGCCTCGCCCACCTTCTTCTCAAGGTGCTGGTCGATGAAAGGGCCTTTTTTAACCGAACGGGACATAACGTTTCGCTCCGCTCCACTTCAGGTCGCGAGTCTCGGGCCGCGGGTTGAGTCAACCTCTTTAACCCGGAGCCCGCGACTCGGGACTTTATTTGACTCTCCGGTCGCGCACGATCATCTTCGACGTGCGCTTGGTCTTGCGCGTCTTGTAGCCGCGGGTGGGCTGGCCCCACGGCGTGACGGGGTGGCGGCCGCCCGAGGTCTTGCCCTCGCCGCCGCCGTGCGGGTGGTCGACCGGGTTCATCGCCACGCCGCGCACCGCCGGCCGCAGGCCCTTCCAGCGCGAGCGCCCGGCCTTGCCGTACGAGACGTTCTCGTGCTCGACGTTGCCGACCTGACCCACGGTCGCGTAGCAGACGACGGGGACGCGGCGGACTTCGCCCGAGGGCATGCGCACCTGCGCGTAGTCGCCCTCTTTGGCGACGAGCTGCGCGAAGCCGCCGGCCGAGCGCACGAGCTGGCCGCCCTTGCCGGGGCGCAGCTCGATGTTGTGAATCTGCGTGCCGAGCGGGATGTTGCGGATCGGCAGCGCGTTCCCCGGGAGGATGTCGGCCTCGGGGCCGCTCATCACGGTCTTGCCGACCTCGATGCCGGCCGGCGCGATGATGTAGCGCTTCTCGCCGTCGAGGTAGGTGATGAGCGCGATGTGGGCCGAGCGGTTCGGGTCGTACTCGATCTGCGTGACGCGGCCGGGCACGCCCGCCTTGTCGCGCTTGAAGTCGACGATGCGGTAGAAGCGCTTGTGCCCGCCGCCGCGACGGCGCACGGTGATGTGGCCGTTGTTGTTGCGGCCCGAGATGCGCTTCTTCGGTTCGAGGAGCGCCTTCTCCGGCTCCGCGCCCGGCGTCAGCTCGTCGCGCGTCAGGTACGTCTGGTAGCGCCGCGACGGCGAGGTCGGTGTCAGTTTCTTGATGCCCATAACTTTTAAAGTTCTCAGTTTCCAGCTTTCAGCTTTCAGTCCCTCTCTCGGCGGCGGCCGCGCGCTCGCGCGAGCCGGCTTTACCGGGAACTGACGACTGACAACCGACAACTAGATGTTTTCGCCGTAGTCGAACGGCTCCTGCCCCGCCTTGAGCGTGACGTACGCCTTCTTCCAAGAGGGCTTGCGCCCCTCGAAGCGGCCGCGGCGCGCCTTCTTGCCCATGTAGTTGATGGTGCGCACCGCGTCAACCTGCACGTTGAAGATGCGCTCGACGGCCGACTTGATCTCCGGCTTGGTGGCGTGGCGGTCGACGCGGAAGGTCAGCAGTTGGCGGCCGTCCTGCGACTCCTCCTTCGCCACCAGCGCCTTCTCCGTGATGACCGGAGCCTTGATGATGTCCCAGATCGTTCTCATCGGAAAACCTCGTCAATCAGAGTCGTCAGCGATGGGTCGTCGGTAAAGACGAGCCTGACGACTCGTAACCTGTTACGCCGCCTCTTCGCCCTGCGCGGGCGCGGCCTCGTCGGGCGAACCGTTGCGGCCGCCGGCGCCGCGCGGTTCGAGCAGCGACTGGAGTTGCTCGGCGGCCGCGCGCGACATGACGAGCTTCTCGTGGTAGAGCACGTCGTAGATGTTGAGCCCGCCGGAGCCGACCACCTTCGCGCGCTTGACGTTGCGCGACGCGAGCAGCAGGCGGTCGTTGTCGGTCGTGTCGACGACGAGCGTCTTGCCGCCGAGTTCGAGCGCCGCCAGCGCCCCGACGAACTCCTTCGTCTTGGCCTCGGGCAGGACGAAGTTCTCGACGACGACGAGGTTGCCCTCGCGCAGCCGCTCGGAGAGGGCCGAGCGCAGCGCGCCACGCCGCATCTTCTTCGGGAGCGGCTGCGACCAGTCGCGCGCCTGCGGGCCGTGGACGTTGCCGCCGCCCTTCCAGAGCGGCGAGCGGATTGAGGCGATGCGCGCCCGCCCCGTGCCCTTCTGCTTCCAGAGCTTGCGGCCCGACCCCGACACGTCGCCGCGCGTCTTCGTCCCGACCGTCCCCTGCCGCGCGCCGGCAAGGTAGGACTTGACGGCGGCGTGGATCAGCCCCTCGTTCAGCTCCGCGCCGAACACGGCGTCGGAGAGGTCGAGGTCGCCGACCTCCTCGTTCTTCAGGTTGCGCACCTTCACGGTAGGCATAAACTCAACTCCAGTGCGGGAGCCGGAGCGCGCGGTGAAGAATCACTTCCGCGCCCCGCGCTCCGCATTCGTCACCTGCTCCCGGATTTCTTGACGACCACCACCGTGCCGTTCGCGCCCGGCACCGAGCCGCGCACCATCAGCAGGTGGTTCTCGGCGTCCACGCGCGCCACGGTCAGCCCCTTGACGGTCACGCGCTTGTCGCCCATGTGGCCCGACGAGCGCGTCCCCTTGATGACGCGCGACGGGTAGGCCGACGCGCCGATGGAGCCGGGCCGCCGCACGTTCATCGAGCCGTGCGACTCGGGGCCGCGGTTGAAGTTGTGGCGCTTGATCGTGCCCTGAAAGCCGCGCCCCTTCGACGTGCCGACGACCTCGATGGAGTCGCCCTCGTTGAAGAGGTTGACGAGCACCGAGTCGCCGACGTTGACCTCGTCGCCGCCCTCGACGCGCAGCTCCTTGAGGACGCGGGTCGGGGGCACGCCGCCGCCCGTCTTCTCGAAGTGGCCGCGCATCGGCTTCGTCACGTTCTTGAGCTTGACGGGGCGCTCCTCGACGAGGCCGAGCTGCACGGCGTCGTAGCCGTCGCGGCCCGCGGCCGTCTTCTTCTGCACGACGACGCACGGCCCCGCCTTGATGACCGTCACCGGCGTGACCGTCCCGTCGGGCGCGAACAACTGCGTCATGCCGACCTTCTTACCGATGATTCCGTTGACCATCACAAACCTCAAAGTCGTCAGTAACCGGTAATCAGCAACCAGTTCTTGTCTCTTACTGACAACTGTTGACTGACCGCCGATAACTTTTTTAGCTTCTGCCGAACGCCTTGATCTCGACATCGACGCCCGCGGGCAGGTCGAGCTTCATGAGCGCGTCGACGGTCTGCGGCGTCGGGTCGAGGATGTCCATCAGGCGCTTGTGCGTCCGAATCTCGAACTGCTCGCGCG
>DATMVI010000575.1:0-2775 GCA_035563275.1 Pyrinomonadaceae bacterium | reverse complement strand
TCATGCTCGTCCACCCGCCGCTGCTGCACGGCCGTCGCGCCGGCCTCGTGCGGCACGTCGGCCTCGACCGCGTAGCCCTCGCCGCCCATCTTCTTCTCGAAAGAGCCGGTCTGCATCGCAACGCGGATGCGGTGGAGCATGAACCAAGCCGTCTTCTGAGTGACGCCGAGCGCGCGGCTAATCTCGTAACTGCTGACGCCGTTCTTGCAGTTCGTGACCATCCAGACCGCCGTGAGCCACTTGTCGAGGCCGAGCGGCGAGTCCTCGAAGATGGTGCCGACCTTCACCGTGAACTGGCGGCGCTTGTGCGCGCTCTTGCATTGCCACTTCTGCTGCTTGGCGAGGAACGTCACGTCCGTTCGGCCGCACGTCGGGCAGACCGGGCCGTTCGGCCAGCGGCGAGACGCCATGTAGTTAAGGCAGTTCTCAGGGTCGGAGAAGAATACGATGGCCTGTTGCAGCGTCTTGGGCGTGGCTTCTTTCTTCATCATGCCGAGAGGATAGCATGATGCACTTGATTCGTCAAGTATATTATCGCCTTAATTCTTAATTCTTAATTCTTTTATCGCATGCCGCCGACGACGTAGCCGCGGCGGGCGCGTAGGTTAAGGCCGAGGCGTCGGGCGCCGACGTGGAGCTTGCGGTACTCGCTGGCCGAGGCGGTGCGCAGCGGGCGCTTCGGGCTGTAGGTGACGACGTACTGCGCGTCGATCTCGCGCGCCACGTCGCCGCCGCGCTCGACCATCTCCTCGGCCGTGGCGGGCAGCAGGATGCGCCCGCCCGTCTCCTCCGTGAGCGTCTTGAGGCGGTCTTCGCCGCGCTTCATCTCGCGCTCGATGGCCTTGCGGCGGCGGCGCAGGGCCGGGTCGAGGCGCACGCCCGAGTTCACGTCCGGCGGGTTGATGCCGCCGCCGCGCATGCCGGGCGGGCGCGTCGGGTCGATGCCGACGGTCGCCATGTCGGCGCGGCTCTGCGCCATGCCGGGAACCTCCTTCGGCTTCTCCCACCACGGCTTGTTCATCTCCTTGCGGCCGACCTCCGTGTAGCTGATGACGTGCAGCGTCGCCTGCGCCGACATCAGGCGGCGGACGGCGTCGGAGTATTCGGAAGAACTCGCCGTGTCGATGCCGTCGGTGACGAGCACGAGGTGGCGGTTGCCCACGGGCTGCTCGCGCAGAAACTCGACGGCGCGCTTGATGGCCGCCGAGAGGTTCGACCCCGTGCCCGACTGGAGCTTCGACCTGAGCGCGCGCGCCACCGCGACGCGCTCGCCCGTCCAGCCGTGCAGCACCTGCGTGCGGCCGTTGAACTGGAGCGCGGCGACCTGATCGCCCTCGCGCAGGTGTTCGAGGACGCCGAGCGCGATGGCGCGCGTCGTGTTGGCGCGCATGGCCGGGTTCAAGTCCCAGCCCGTGGCGAGCAGCAGCACGACGCTGGCGGGCACGCGCCGCACGCTCTTGACCTGCTGCGGCACGTCGTCCTCGACGACCAGCACGTCGTCGACTTCGAGCCGCGCGTCCACGCGCCCCTGCTCGTCGAAGGCGAAGACGGGGACGCGCACCTCCTCGACGAAGACCGACTCGGCCTCGTCCGCCTCGGGGCTGGGCCGCGGCCGCGGGCGCACGCCGCTCTGCGCGAAAGGTGTCGGGGCGGACAGGAAAAAGATGAGGGCGAAGCTGGCGAGCACGAAAACGGCGCGGCGTGAAAACATGAAGAACCTCGGCCGGACGGATTAATTGGCTGCTGAGTCAGATGCGGCCCGCAGCCGGCGGCGTTCGCCAACAATTCAAGTAGACAGTAGACAGTAGACAGTAGTCAGTAGTCAGTAGAAAAGAGCTTCGGTAGCGAGCCGTCCCGGTATCAGGTCAGCGCCAGCGACGCGGAGCGCCTACTGACTACTGTCTACTGACTACTGACTACTGTTTACCGCTTTTCCGCGCCTGCGACTGGACGGCGGTGATGGCGACGGCGTCCACGATGTCCTCGGCCTTGCAGCCGCGCGAGAGGTCGTTGGCCGGCTTGTCGAGACCTTGCAGGATGGGGCCGACGGCGGTCGCGCCGGCGAGGCGCTCGGTCAGTTTGTAGCCGATGTTGCCGGCTTGCAGGTCGGGGAAGATGAGGACGTTGGCGCGGCCGGCGACGGGCGAGCCGGGGGCCTTCGACTCGGCCACGCGCGGGACGAGCGCGGCGTCGGCCTGCAATTCGCCGTCGAGGTCGAGTTCGGGGTGGCGCGCGCGCACGGTGCGCGTCGCCTCGACCACCTTGTCGACGAGCCTGTGCTTGGCGCTCCCCTTCGTCGAGAAGGAGAGCATGGCGACGCGCGGCTCCACGCCGAGGAGCGCGCGGCAGCTCTCGGCCGAGGTGATGGCGATCTCGGCCAGCTCGGCCGCCGTCGGCTCGATGACGACGCCGCCGTCGGCGTAGATCATCGCGCCCTCCTCGCCGAACGAGGCGTCGCGCAGTTGCATGAGGAAGAAGCTGGAGACGATGCGGAAGCCGGCGCGGATGCCGATGCAGTGGAGCGCGGCGCGGACGGTGTGCGCCGTCGTGTTGGTTGCGCCCGCCACCGAGCCGTCGGCGCGGCCGTCGCGCACCATCAGGTTGCCGTAGTAGAGCGGGTCGCGGACGGCGATGCGCGCCTCGTCGGGCATCATCCCCTTGGCGCGGCGCAGCTCGTGGTAGAGCGCGGCCATCTTCTCGAAGTCGGCCGCGCGCCGGTGGTCTATCAGCTCGACGCCGCCCAGGTCAGCGCCCGCCTCGCGCGCCGCCGCCCGA
>DATMVI010000574.1:0-4296 GCA_035563275.1 Pyrinomonadaceae bacterium | reverse complement strand
CGAGGCCTCCGGAAAGCTCTGCGCGGTAGAGGAAGTCGAAAGCCTCGCGCAGCTCGCAGTCGAAGTTCATCTCCTCGCGCAGGCGGCGGCGCGCGGCCTCGTCCGTCGCCTCGCCCGGCCGGGGGTGGCCGCAGGCCGTGTTCGACCACAGCCCGCCCGAGTGGTACTTCGCGGCGGCGCGCCTCTGGAGCAGCAGACGCCCCGCGCCGTCGAAGACGAAGACGGAGAAGGCCCTGTGCAGCAAACCCTCGCGGTGCGCCTGTAGCTTCTCGCCGGCCCCCACCTCCCGGTCGCCCTCGTCCACGAGAATCACCTGTTCGGACATCTTCCCTGCCTCGCCCGCGGCCGAACCGACCGTCCGCCGCGCGAAATGTTAAAAGACCGTTCGCGAACCCGGCCGGCGACTCCCGGCCCGGCAGCCTGACGGCGCAAACTCCGCCCGGCCGGTTTTTTTCGCTCACGCCCACCGACAACATCCCGCCCCGGCCGGAAGTTGTCAAGAAAGCGCCGAAGGCTCCGCCGCCGTCGGCCCGCCCGCGGGCGAATTTATTGCCGAGTACGGTATTGCGTTTAACATTATGTTCAACGTATAATTGCGTCGGCCCTCCGGACGCGGGGCGCACGCCTCCGACGTTCCTTCTTACTCTCTCGACCACACGCCGCCTGCCGGGATTCCTCCATGAGCGCCTTCGAAACAGACTTGGACGTGAGCGGCCTGCTCGAAGAGACGCAGCCGGCGGCGCAGGCCGGGGCGTCGCCGGTCAGCGGCCTGCCGCCGGCCATCGGCCGCCTCATCGTCGCCCTCCAGCCCGAGCCGCAGTTCAAGGTCGTGACGCCGGTCTTCGTCGAGGTCGCGCGCATCCTCGACTACCTGCGCGTCATCGAGGGCTGCCTGAGCCGCGACAAGACGCTCCAGAGGAGTTGGACGATCTTCAGGCTGATCCGCGAGCGCGCCTCGGCCCTGCTCAACTACATCAGCCGCAACATCCTCGAAGCCGAGGGCACGGGCGGGCCGCTGCGCGAGGTGCTCGACGGCACGCACTTCATCATCTCGCACGAGCTGCGCCGCGTCTTTCAGGAGGAGATTCGCGGCCTCGGCTCGCCCGGCAGCTTTCAGGCTTCGCGCGCGCAGTTGGCCTGCGCCCACAGCCTGCTCCAGAACTGCTTCCGGCAGTCGGCCGTCGCCCTCGCGCAGCACTTCGACCCGGCCCTCGACAGCGAGGCCCTCTTCTGCGACTACCGGGAGAAGGCCGAGCGCGCTTTCACGCTCTACCGCGAGTTGACCGCGCTCATCACCGAGGTGTCGCGCGCCGAGGTGGCCCGCGAGGTGATGCCCAAGCTCGCGCTCATCAACCGCCTCGGCCGCTTCCGCGCCGAGACGATGCACCACCTCTTCTACAAGGACTGGGAGGAGTTCGAGCGGTTCTGCGACGAGGTGACGCGGACGTGCGAGGAGCTGGGCGAGCTGGGGCCCGTGCTGCACCGCTTCGGCCAGTACCTGCGCACGCTCCAGAACCACGTCGGCATGCGGAGCGAGCTGAAATCCATCCACGCCGGGACGCCGCCGGCGCAGATCGACCGCCGAAAAAGCCCCGGCCCGAGTCAAAGATGAGCCAGAGCGAAGAGACAGTCATTTTAGACCCTTCGGCCGTGACGGTCGCCGACCGCCGCTCGAACGGCCGCGTGCAGGTTCACCTGCCCGCGGCGTGGGAGGGCAACGCGGGCCGCCACGAGGGGACGGTCAGCGACATCAGCCCCGGCGGCTGCTTCCTCCTCACGGGCGGGAAGGTCTTGGTGAGGGAGTTGATCCGGGTCGAGATTCAACTCCCCATCGGCGTCACGGTCGTCGCGTGGGGCGAGGTCGCCAACCACTTCCCCGACATCGGCTTCGGCGTCCGCTACACGGTCTTCGACGGCGAGGAGCGCGAGCACTACCTCGCGTCCATCAAGAGCCTCAAGCATCTGAAGGGGGCCGTCGCGCCGCTGCGCAAGCTGGAGGCCGAGGTCGTCAGGCGCGAGCCGGAGCAGCCCGCGCGCATCCTGACCACGCCCGAGCAGTACAGGGCGATGGTGCTGCGCGCCTTCCCCAAAGTGAATCAGGCGCTGCTGCACCTGCCCGAGTGCCGCCGCAAGTCGGAAATCCGGCAGGCGATGGAGGCGCACATGGACGCCAGCCGCGCGTGGGACGCGATGCTCAAAGACGACGCAGCCGCGCGCCGCGCCATCCTCGAAGCGCACCGCCGCATGAAGGAGCGCTACGGCGCGCCGCCCGAGGTCTTGAAAGCCCTCCTGCTCAAAGAGCCGCACGCCGTCCTCACCTTCCTCTGGCTCAAGGCGTCGCTCTACCTCGCCTCCGCCTAGTGACGGCGGGCTGCCTTCGGGCGTCACGCGCCTTCGTCTCAACGCGAGGCCCCCGCGGCCCCCGCGTTTTAACTCGCCTCCCGCTTTCTGTTTAGTCGGCCCTGACCGCTTCGATGACGCTGAAGGGCGACGCGGTCGGGACGACGCGCGTCAGGCGGAAGCCTTCGGCGGCGAGCAGCTCGCGGTACTCGCGCTCAGTGCGCTCGGCCCCGCCGGGCGAGACGAGCATTTCGAGGTCGAGGAGCTTGCTGTAGTGCGGCTCGTCGCCCTCGGGCACGACCACCTCGATGATGAGGACTTTGCCGTGCGCGGGCATCGCCTCGCGGATGCTGCGCAGGATGCGGCGGCTGCGCTCGTCGTCCCAGTCGTGGATGATGTGCTTCATCATGTAGGCGTCGGCCCCGCGCGGCACCGCCTTGAAGAAGTCGCCGGCGACGAGTTCGACCCGCCCGGCCACGCCCTCGGCTTCGAGCAGCGCGCCCGCGCCGCCGACGACCGGCCCCACGTCGAAGAGGACGCCGCGCATCGCCGGGTGCGCCTTCAAGACCTGCGCGAGCAGGTAGCCGTGGCCGCCCGCGATGTCGGCCAGCGTGTTGACGCCGGCGAAGTCGTAGGCCGCGACGACGGGCGCGGCCGTGGCGGCCGACATGTCGGTCATGGCGCGGTTGAAGATTTCCGCCTCGGCGGGGTTGGCGGCGAAGTAGTCGAAGACCTCCGCGCCGTGCGTGTGGCCCCACGCGGGCCGCCCCGTCCGCACGCTGTGGAGCATGTGGCCCCAGACGCCCCAGTGCCACGCCTCGCCCATGAAGATCATGCCGCCGCGCATCGAGTTGGGCGCGTCGGAGCGCAGCGCCTCGCCGACCGGCGTCAGACCGAAGACGCGCGGCTCGACCTCGGCGAAGACGCCGGCCCCGGCCAGACTCCGCAGCACGCGGTAGAGCGCCTGCTCGTGCGTCTCGGTGGCCGCGGCGAGTTGGGCCGCGGTCTGCGGCTTGGCGGCGAGCAGGTCGGCGATGCCGAGCTTGGCGGCCACGTAGAGCGCCTGCGTCATCAGCGCGCCGAAGGCCATCTGCGTCAGGATCGCTTCGGGCGGCGGCGCGGGCGCGGCCGTATGTTGTGCGTTCATAAAGTTCGCTCTCCTTAAGACATCGGGTAAACGCGGGCCGCACCACGCCGGCGCGTGCCCCCCACGCGCCGACCGGCCCACACTTACCCAACGCGCAAAGCGAACGGGAAAAGCATCAGGCCGAGCCGTAAAAGGGCGGAAGGCGACAGCCGCGGGCGAGCGAAGGCGCTTCCGCAACCCTCACCCGCCCGCGGCTCTTATCCCGCGCCCCTTCGTGGTGGAAACCTTTCGCTAGTTCAACTCTTGCGGCTCGCCGCAGAGGAGTTGCTGGGCGGCGATGGACTGGAAGTCGGCGAGGACGCGCGTGCCCCTTGTCGTGCGGGTCGGGGCGTCGCCGCTGACGACGCCGAGGCAGAAGCGGGCGCGGCGCAGCGGGTCGGCGACCGGGTGCTGCGGGAAGTGGCGCGCGTAAGGGTGCTGGCGCGCCTTCGGGGCCGCGACCCGGAGCGTCTCCGTGGCGGTCTTGCCCGGCGCGAGTTCCGAGACGCCGGGGTAGACGGCCGCCGTCGGGCCGGGGCCTTGATCGGGCGGCAGCAGGTAGCCGCGCTGCGTGAACTGCACCGTGCCGTCCGCCTGCGGCTCGACGTAGACGCGGCCCGCGCCGAGTCCGTATTCGGTGTCGCCGCGGTTGACGAGCAGGACGGGGCGACTGCCGCGGTTGGTGACGCGGTACTCGATGCGGAAGCCCTCGCCGTCGCGGCGGATGTCGGCCTTGAGCTCGAGTTGCGAGTCCGACTGCGGGGCGGGGTCGGCCGCCGCGGGCGAAGGCGTGCCGGCGGGCGTCGCCGGCGGGTTCGCCCCGGCGTCGG
>DATMVI010000573.1:0-3287 GCA_035563275.1 Pyrinomonadaceae bacterium | reverse complement strand
CCGCGCCGAGCAGGAAGGCCGCGCCGGGCGAGTCGAGCAGGCCCGCGCCCCACAGCGCCGCGACGCAGAGGCCCACGCCGAGCGACACCGCCAGCGACACGGACAGAGATTTAAAGGAAGACGAGACCGGGATTTTCAAAGCAGTCAGGGAAGGGCGAGTCCGAAAGGCAGGTTCTTCAACGAGACGCGCCGGCCGAACGTCCGGCGCCGCAAAAATCATACAACGAAAGGCGCGCACCTCACAAGAAACAGTTTCGAGTTAAAGCGGGGCCGCGCTTCCGTCCCGCACTCGAAACTCATTCCACGGTGAGCGCGTGGCGGAGCGTGCCGGAGCCGAAGTCCTCGAACCACGCGATGTGCTCGGCCACCATGTCGAACTCGACGACGTAGCGGCCCGGCTCAAGGGGCGCGCGCAGGTCGATTTCGACGCGCGCCGCCTCGCCCGGCGCGAGGTCGCGCGGCAGGTCGGCCCGGCCGAAGTCCCACTCGACCTCCTCCTCGTCCGAGCGCAGCAGGTGCGCGCCGAGGTGGACGGCGCCGCGCCCGCCCGGCCCCTCGCCGCGCGCGGGCCACGCGACAAGGCCGCGGTTCTCGGCGCGCAGGGTGAAGGTCAACGCCTCGCCGGGCCGGCACGCGCCCGGCCCCGCTTCGAGCGCGAGCGCGGCGACGTAGTGGTGACTCACGTCGCCCCCGGCCCGCGCCGCCGGCGCCGTCTTGCGGCAGACGAGCACGGCGCGCTCGTCCTTCACCTCGACGACCTCGACCGCCTCGAAGCCGGTCTGCCTCAGGAGCGCCCTGAGCGCTTCGACGCCGGGCAGGAACCAGTTGAAGACCTGCTCCTTCGCGCCCGCCGGGTTCTCGACGTAAGCCAGCGGGTGCAGCCGCATCTGCGTCTCGCCGAGCGGGTGCAGGAACGACTTGGGCGTGCGCGCGGGCGGCATCACGGCCGTCTCGACCACGAGCAGTTCGCGCGTCACCTCGTAGAGATTTTCGAGCGCGAGGACGAGGTGCTTGAGGTGGTAGATGAGCCCGAGCGCGAGCGTGATGTCGAACTCGCCGACCGCCCGGCGGTTCAACTCGTAGACGTTCATCCGCCGGTACTCGATGTCGAGGCCGAGCGCCTTGCGCACGAAGACGGCCTGCCGGACGTGCTGGCGCTGGCCGTCCACGCCGAGCACGCGCGCGGCCCCGCGCCGCTTCGCCTCGATGGCGTAGAACCCGGCGTTGCAGCCCACGTCGAGCACCGACTTCCCCCGCAGGTCTTCGGGCAGACACTTCCCGATGACTCCCCACGGCCCGGCCGGGTGATCCACCGGCTCGCCCATCACGCTCTCGGTCTTCGTGTAGAGGCCGCCGCCGAGGTCTATGCGGTGGAACCACGGCCGCAGCCGCTCAAGCCCGGACAGGATTTCTTCTCGCGTCATCGCTCCGCGCTCCCCCCTTCGACCTCGAACCGAACCACTAACGGCGCGGAGCCGCGTTGCTCGAACCAGCAGACGTGCTGGTCAACGAGGTCTATTTTCATCTCGTACGCGCCGGGGCGCGCGGGCGCGTCGTATTCGAGCCTGAGGTTGACGGTCTCGCCGGGCGCGACGGCGCGCGGCAGCATCGGCTCGCCGTGGAACTCGGAGACGAGCGCCCCCGCGCCGTCGAAGACGCGGACGGCGGGCATGACGACGCCGGCGCGCACGGTCTGGCCCGTCAGCCACAGCGTGTCGCCCTCGTTGGTGACGGCGAGTTGGAAGGCGAGCGCCGCGCCGGGCGCGACGCTGCGCGGCGCGGGTTCGCGCAGCCCGATGCGCGCCCGCAAAAGGTTCGGCTCGCGGCTGTCGGGGACGGAGCGCGCCGGGCCCGTCTCCGAGACTTTTTTGCAGGTCAGGTAGTGGTAGCCGGTGGCGAGCGTCCGTAAAGGCAGGCGGTCGCCTTCGAGCATCTCGCGCTCGAAGAGGCCGTTGACCGAGACGTAATCGCCGACGACGGCGAAGCCGTGCTCGTCGAGGAGCGCGCGCAGGTAGGTTTGATCGAAGGGCGCTTCGAGCGTGCCGAACTCGCCCATCACGGCGCGCAACTCCTCCTCGCTCTGCGAACCCGCGGGCGGGCGCTCGCCTTCGAGGACGAAGAGCAGGCCGCCGACGGGCAGCATCGCGGCGAGGTGGCGGACGACGGCGCGCTCGTCGTCGAAGTGGTGGAGCGAGTCGTAGCAGACGACGGCGTCGAACTTTTCGCCGAGCGGCGCGAGCTCGATGTCGTGGACTTGGAACGCGCAGCGCAGCGGCGTCTCGTGATCGACGCCGTAGGGGACGCGCGCGACGCGCTCGCGCGACATCTCGACGAGGTCGGGGCTGATGTCTATGCCGCGCACGTCGTAGCCGAGGCGGGCGAAGTATTCGGAGAGCCAGCCGGAGCCGCAGCCCACGTCGAGGACGCGGCTGCCGGCGGGCAGCGCGAGGGCGACGGCCATGTTGGCGAAGTCGCAGAAGTGGCGGCGCGCGTCCTCGTCGAGCCCTTCGCCCTTGTACTTCGGGAGCTTGTGCGCGAGGTTGTAGAAGGGCTTGGTGCGCAGGTGGTGGCGGCGCTCCTCGGAGAGACGGCCCAGATACTCGACGGCCGCGCGCTTGTAATCAATCCCTCCGAGCTTCGGCGAGCGCCCCGGCGCGGGCGTTGACGAAGGCGGTGGTGGCGAAGGCGTTGAAGAGGTCGGCCGGGCCGCCGCCTCGCCCGGCTCGCGGCGCGGGTCGCGGCCGTTGCCGCGGGCGGGTTGGTCTGCGCGCATGAAGTCGTCGAAGGCGCGAGGCGGGGCGAGCGCGGCGACCTCGGCGGCGACGCGGCGCATGACCGCCTCGTCCTCTTCGGGGCGGAGCCCGAGCGCGGCCATCTCGGCGGCGACGCCCGCGACGAAGCGGCGGCGCGGCCGGCGCGCGACCGTCTCGCGCAGGAAGTCGAGGTAGCTGGCGGCGCTGCGCCCGGCGTCGTGCTCGGCGAGCGCGTAGCGGCGCGCGTTCTCGCCGATGCGCGCGCGCAGAGGGGCGTCGGCCATGAGCCTTTCGAGGTAGGCGACGTGGAGCGCGTCCGCGTGCTCGCCGAGCTCGATCTTGACGACCGAGTCCGGGGGCAGCTCCGCGTACCAGCCCACGTCGGCGACCACGGCGCAGACGCCCGCGGCCATGACGCGGCAGAGGCTCGCCGAGGTTTCGCCGACGGTGCGCTCGCGCACGTTGAGCGCGATGTCGGTCTCGCGGATGTGGCGCTCGAACTCCGCGAGCGTGACGTGGCCCGTGACGCGGACG
>DATMVI010000572.1:0-2556 GCA_035563275.1 Pyrinomonadaceae bacterium | reverse complement strand
GTGGAAGGCTTCCGAGTCGGCGCGGCGCGTGAGGTCGGAGGACTCGCCGGCCTGCCGCGCGCGCAGGAGGCGTTCGAGCTCGGCGCGGCTGACGCGCGTGGTGTCGGCGGCGTGGCTGGCCTCGTCCGCGCCGAGCGAGTCGGTCGGGCGCGGGTCGTCGGCGAGCGGCACGGTGGCCGCCTGCGGCGAGACTCCGCCCTCCTCGCCGTCGCCCGCCGGGCGCAGCGGCGCCCCGCAGCGGCGGCAGAAGCGCGCGCCCGGAAAAGTCTCCGCGCCGCAGATGGGACAAGCCTTTTGCATCACTCGACAGGAACCGGAGGCCGGGGGCTGGCGGTTGAATGAGAATGCTGCCGGCGGCCCACACCCTCGCGAAGACCTCGCGCCCCGTTTTTAACGGGCCTCCGGTCTCCGGCCTCTAGCCTCTGCTTTTCCGGCTGCGCACGACGACGGTGCCGGCCAGAAAGTCGTGGAGCGCGCGGCCCTCGGCGCTGAAGGCGGCGAGGAGGAAGCCGACGCCGAGCGTCGCGAGCGTCAGCGGGTAGCCGACGAGGTGGCGCAGCAGCGCGCGGCCGAAGCTGAGCGGCACGCCGTCGCGCCGCTCGATCCTCAGCCCCGCGACCCACTTGCCGAGCGTCCGCCCGCTCAGGCCCGCGACGACGACGAGGTTGAGAAAGCCCACGGCCAGAGCCGCCGCGTAGCCGACCGTCAGCAGCAGCCCGCCGCCGCGCGGGTCGTCGTCGAAGGCGCGCGCCAGAAGCGTCACGAAGGCGACGATGCCGATCAAGATGATGTAATCGACGAGCAGCGCGCCGCACCGCAGCGAGAAGGGCGCGCGCAGCCGCTCGAAGTTGACCTCGGCGCGACGCACCGCCTCGGCGCGCGCGGCGGGCCGCGCCTCGGCGGCCGCACTGTGTTCGAGTCGCACAGACATAAAAAGAAGTAGTCAGGAGCCGGTAGCCGGTAGCCGGTAGAAAGACCTTCGCCGTCGCAGCGTCACGGTTATCAGCGTCAGCGCCCGCGGCGCGGGGCCTACTGTCTACCGGCTACCGGCTACTTCATCGGATTTACCCGATGAGAAAGTGGAGC
Source organism: Pyrinomonadaceae bacterium (assembly GCA_035563275.1). Classification (GTDB taxonomy): domain Bacteria; phylum Acidobacteriota; class Blastocatellia; order Pyrinomonadales; family Pyrinomonadaceae; genus QHXN01. The sequence goes on along the minus strand of DATMVI010000572.1, from coordinate 1,470 downwards.
GTGGTCTCGCCGAGGCGCAGGCGGTCGCCGTTGGCGAGCGGGCGCGGCTGGCGCGGGCCGAGGCGGACGGCGTCGTTGACGACCGTCCCGTTGACGCTCCCGAGGTCTTCGACCAGAAACGTCTCGCCCTCGCGCCAGATGCGCGCGTGGCGGCGCGAGATTTTGGTCTCGGGGTCGAAGCGCGAGAGGTCAACGTCCGGGAAGATGTTCGACTGCGGGTCGGTGCGCCCGACCAGCGTGCTCTCCTTGTGGATGGGGAAGGTGGCGTCGAGCTCGGTCGTGCCGGCGACGACGAGGCGGGCCGTGGCGCGCGCCGCGCGCAGGGAGGCGCTGGCGGCGGCGATGGGCTGGCGCGCCCCGCAGTGCGCGCAGAACACGTCCTCGGCCGCGATCGACTTGCCGCAGAAGCCGCAGAAGACCGTCTCGGTCGCCTGCGTCTTCATGTCCGACGGCTCGGAGGCGGCGACCGAGTTGGCCGGCCCGTACGTGACCGCGCCCGCGCGGTAGTTCGCGACGTGCTGCGCGAGCACGTCGCGCAGCTCGCCGGCCGAGCGGAAGCGGCCCTCGACGTTGTACTCGACGGTGCGCATCAGGATGCGCTCCATCTCGTTCGAGATCGAGGGGTTGATCTGGCGCGGCCGCGGGTTCTTCGTGAAGTCGAAGATCAGGAGCGGCTGATCCTGCGGGTCGGAGCCGGTCAGCAGGTGAAACATCGTCGCGCCCAAGCTGTAAATGTCGGTGCGCGGCTCGGCCTTGCCGCTGAAGAGCTCGGGCGGCGCGTAGCCCATCGTGCCGACGGCCGTGACGCCCTTCTCCTGCGGCGCGACCCAGCGCGCGATGCCGAAATCAATCAGCATCACGCGGCCGTTGTTGCCGTCGATCATCAGGTTGGCCGGCTTGAGGTCGCGGTAGATGATGGGCGGGCGGCGCTGGTGCAGGTAGTCGAGCACGTCGGCGATCTGCACGGCCCACTCGGCGACCTTCAGCTCTTCGAGGCGGCCGCCGGGCGCGCTGCGCAGCCGCGCGAGGAAGTCGCCGCCGGAGATGTACTTCATCACGAGGTAGAAGCGCCCGTCGCGCCCCGCCGTCTCGTCGTAGAAGTAGTCGTAGATGGTCGGGATTGAGGGGTGTTCGAGTTCGGCGAGGAGCATGGACTCGCGCTTGAAGTCAGAGACCGCCTTCTCGTGCTGCGACTCGTCGAGCTGCGACTGGATCATCTCCTTGACGGCGCGCGGCGCGTCGCCGAGGTTCTTGTCCTTCGCGTAGTAGACCGCGCCCATGCCGCCGCCGCCGATCTTGCGGACGATCTCGTAACGGCTGTTGAGGATGGTGCCGGGGTCGAGCGGGCGCGTGGCGCGGCGCGACGAGCCGCCGGTCGAACCCGTGCGCGAGGGCCGGGGCACGGTGCCGGGGTGGCCATCTTCGACGGCGCCGAGGTGTTCGCCCGTGTCGGCGGCGCGCGCGGCCGGG
>DATMVI010000571.1:0-2094 GCA_035563275.1 Pyrinomonadaceae bacterium | reverse complement strand
TCGCCTCCTCGCCCAGCTCACGCAGCAGCCGCCCGGCCGCCACCGCCTCCGACACCCTCGCGTTGCCCACCCCGCGCACGCAGACCGCCTCCTCGCCGCCGCGCCCCACCCTCGCGGCCGCCTCCTCGGGGGTCGTCCCCGGCTCGCCCCACCGCTCCCACTCCGGCTCGCGCTCGGGCGGCGCCTCGTCGAGGCGCAGCACCACGTCGTAGCGGAACCGGCTCAGCTCGTTGTCGTAGCCGCCGCGCTTCGGCAGCACGCTCACCGCCGCGAGGCGCGGATAGCGAGCCCGCAGGGCCGCGAAGAGCCGCGGGTCGAGCAGCAGCTCCGACTCTGAACGCGCCGCGCGCTCCACCCGCCCGCGCAACTCCGGCAGGGGGAGCGAGGCGGCGGCCCGCCCGGCCTCGACGGAGGCGTGGAAGGCCGACAGCAGCGGCAGGCTCCGCAGGTCGCCGAGGAAGAGGCGCCCGCCCCGGCCCAGCTTCGGCAGCAGCGCGTCGAGCACGCGCAACAGGTAGTCGAGCGAGGGGAAGTACTGGACGACCGAGTTGATGACGGCGAGGTCGGCCGAGCCCTCCTCGATGCCGTCGAGCTGGTGGGCGTGGCGCCGCAGCAGCCGGACGCGGGCGGCCAGCGCCGGGTCGCGGCGGACGGCGCGCGAGAGGAAGTCGAGCGAGGAGGGCGAGAAGTCGAGGCCGAGGTAGTGTGAGACCTCCCTCGCGAGCGGGAGGAGGAGGAGGCCGGTGCCGCAGCCGAGTTCGAGGACGCGCGAGGGGGAGAGGGAGCGGAGGCGCGAGAGGGTGTGGTCGCGCCAGAGGCGCATCTCGTGGGCGGGGATGGGCAGGGAGGTGTAGGAGCTGCGCCACCCAGCGATGTTGAACTCCGTGTCCTCTTCTGGAGAGAAGTCTTCGTATATCTTGTCCCAAACCATTCGCCACTGGTCTGTCTGCGCCGCCTGCCGGGCGAGCCTGTCCGGCTCGGCTTCCGCGGCCTCGCGGTCGGAGGCGGGGACGACGTAAGCCACCAGTTGCGTGTTGCCGGGGATGTCTTCGCGGGCGGTGACGACCGCCTGCGCGACGGCCGGGTGTGCCGACAGAACGTGCTCGACCTCGCCGATCTCGATGCGGTAGCCGCGGAGCTTAATCTGATGGTCTACGCGCCCGAGAAATTCGAGACTGCCGTCTTCCCTGTAACGCGCAACGTCGCCGGTGCGGTACATCCTCGCGCCCGGCTCGTCCGCGAAGGGATTGGGCACGAACCGCCCGGCGGTTAAACCGGGACGATTCAAATACCCGTGCGCGAGCCCCGCGCCGGCGATGTACAGCTCGCCTCTGGCCCCCGTCGGCGCGAGGTTGAGGCGGGAGTCGAGCAGGTAGCATTGGGTGTTCGCAATCGGGTGGCCGAGCGACACGGGGCCTTCGGGCGTCAAGCGGGAGAGCGTAGACCAGATCGTCGTCTCGGTCGGCCCGTACAGGTTATACACCGGGCCTTGCCATTCGAGCATCCGGGCGGCCAGCTCGGGCGGCAGGGCCTCGCCGCCGCAGAGCATCTTCAGAGGGACTTCGCCCTTCCAACCGCTGTCGGCCAGCAGCCGCCACGTCGAGGGAGTCGCCTGCATGACGGTCGCCGCCGACTGGCGAATCGACTCCGACAGGAGACGCCCGTCCGACGCGGCCTCACGACTGACGATGACCGCAGACGCGCCGACCATCAGCGGCAGATACAACTCAAGCCCCGCGATGTCGAACGAGAGCGAGGTCACCGCGAGCAGCACGTCATCTTCGCAGAGTCCGGGGCTCTGGGCCATAGACCTCAGGAAGTTGACGACCGCCTTGTGAGGGATTTGAACTCCCTTCGGCCTGCCGGTGGAGCCGGAGGTGTAGATGACGTAGGCCACGTCCTCGCCGCTCACCTCCTCGCCTACCTCCTCCTCCTCTTCGCCGCTATCCGCCAGCGCCTCCTCTATGTCGAGCACCCGGCGCAGCCTCCCGGCCCCGGCCGCCCACCGCGCCCCGCCCGCGCCGGCCACCAGCACCCCCATGCCAGAGTCCTCCACCATCAGCCGCAGCCGCTCGGCCGGGTACCCGGCGTCGA
>DATMVI010000570.1:0-14350 GCA_035563275.1 Pyrinomonadaceae bacterium | reverse complement strand
GCCGCGCCCGCCCGGCGGGTTCCAAAAAAAAGTGGCCGGTAATCAGTCTTCGGTCGCGCCCCGCGCCGCGGTTGCCGACACCGACACCCTCACGTCTCGCCGGCGAAGGTGCCGGGGCCGCGTAACGGACAAGTTATTTTTCCCCGCCACCCGCCGCCCGCCCTCCTTCTTTCCCGCGCCCTGCTTGAGCTAAACTCGGCCGCGTGACAGCAGTCGAAGCGAAGGGCATCGAGACGACGCGCCTGAAGGTGCTCGACGTGGGGTGCGGCAAGCGCAAGACGCCGGGGGCCGTCGGCCTCGACAGCAACCCGCGCACCGGGGCCGACGTGATCCACGACCTCGACCGCGTGCCCTACCCGTTCCCCGACGACGAGTTCGACCTCATCATCGGCAATCAGGTCATCGAGCACGTCGAGAACGTGCTGGCCGTCGTCGCCGAGCTGCACCGCATCGCGCGGCCCGGCGCGCTCATCCGCCTCGACACGCCCCACTTCTCCGACATCGCCTCCTACACCGACCCGACGCACAAGCGCCACCTCACCACCGAGTCGTTCGCCTACTTCACCGGCGACCGCCCCGACTTCGACTTCTACAGCCACGTGCGCCTGCGGCCGCGCGTGATCCGCGTGACGATGCTCAAGCTCTGGCGCGCGCTCGGCTTCGAGCTGGCGGTCAACCTCTGCAACCGGTATCCTTCGGCGCGCTTCCTGCGCCGCTTCTGGGAGCAGTACCTCTGCTTCGTCGTCCGCGGCAAGACGATCTATTTCGAGTTCGAGGTGATAAAGTAGCGGCGCGCGCGCAGCACCCACGGGACGCAAAGGAGGGTTTCGGCGATGAGCAGCAAAGCGAAGAAGGGGCAGGCCGCCGGCGAGCGCCCGAAGCGCTCTTCGGGCAAGCCTTCGAAGAAGGATCAGATCATCTCGCTCTTCCTGTCGGGGATGGGCGAGGTCGAGGACATCGCGATCATCACGGGGTCGCGCCCCTCTTACGTCGGCTCGGTGTTGCAGGAGGCGGGGCTCGTCTCCGGCTACTTCGACCTCTACACCTCGACGGCGCACCCGCAGAACGTCTACTCGAAGTTCTTCGCCAACAAGCTCGGCTTCCGCGACGAGGCGACCGCGCGCGAGAGCGTCAACGTCATCGACCGCCTCTACCGCCAGTTCGAGTTCGCGGGCGACCGCGCGGGCCAGCACCACGCGCTCTCGATGGCGCTCACCATGTTCGACCGCGCCCGCTGGACGGGCAAGGGGCGCGAGGCCGAAGTCTTCCTCCACTGGCTGATGGCCCGCCTCAACGAAGCCGCGCTCGCCGACGAGGCCGAAGGCGACGCGGGCGGCGGCGAGGCAGGCCCGCCCGACGACCTCTCGTAAGAAGTTTCCGGGTGAGGGGTTTCGAGTCCGGGCGGCGCGGGTTGAAAAATCCGGCGCGCGCCGCCCGGGCTCGAAACTCCTCACCCGGAACTCTCCATCATGCTCCGACGCGCGCTCCCCTTCGCCGCCCTCGTCGCCCTCTACGTCGCGGCGCGGCTGTGGCGTCTGACCGAATCCTGCCTCTGGTTCGACGAAATCTTCGGCGTCCACGCCGCGCGCCACGCGTGGGGCGAGATGTGGCGATTCGTCGCCGCCGACCTCATCCACCCGCCGCTCTTCTACGCGCTGCTCAAGCTGTGGGCGGCCGCGGGCGGCGAGTCGCTTCTCTGGCTGCGCCTCTTCCCCGTGGCCGCCTCGGTCGCGGCCGTCGCGCCGCTGCTCCTGCTGGCGCGCGAGCTGCGACTGACGGACGCCGACGCGCGCCTCGCGCTCCTGCTCGCCGCGGCCAACGGCTTCCTCCTCAAGTACGCGCAGGAGGTTCGGATGTACGGCCTCCTGCTGCTCCTCGCGCTCACCTCGCTGTGGCTCTTCGCGCGCTACCTCAACGCCCGAACTATTTCAAAGCGGACTCTGCTCGCGCTCTTCCTCGTCAACCTCCTGCTCGTCTACACGCACTACTACGGCTGGCTGGTCGTCGCGAGCGAGGCCGGCTTCCTCGCCTTCAAGGCCCGCGGCCGGCTCGCGCCGTTCGCGCTGACGGGCGTCGCGCTGGCGGCCTGTTTCGCGCCGTGGCTTGCGGCGTGCGCGTCGGCGGCCGGCGTCGGCGGCGGACTCGCCGAGAACATCGGCTGGGTCGAGCGGCCGGGCCTCTCCCAAGTCGCGCAGCTCTTCGCGCTCCTGCAAGAGCCTTTCTACTTCCGGCGCAGTTCCGCCGAGCCGGCCGCGTCCCGAGCCGGCGCGCTCGCCGGCTTCATCCTCATCACGCTGCCCGTCATCTTCACCCTCGTGCGCGCGCGCGCGGGCCGGCCCGACGCGGCCGAAGGAAGAGACGACACCGCGGCAGAAGGAAGAGAGGAAGTCGGCGACGTTAACCTTCGCGGCGGCGTCCGCGTCGAGTCCGAGCCGCGGGCGGACGCGGTCGGGTTCCTCCTCTTCTTCACGCTCGCGCCGCTCGTGCTGGCCTTCGCCGCGAGCCGCGTGCTGCCCTTCTCGGTGTGGGGCACGCGCCACCTGATCGTCGTCGCCGGGCCGTACCTTTTGCTGGCGGGGCTGGCGCTCGCGCGCCTGCGCCCCGCGTGGATGAAGGCGGCGGCGCTCGTCGCCCTCGCGTGCTGGCTGGCGCTGGCCGGGGCGGCCACGGCGCTGCGGCGCGAGGGCGTCTACGTCTGGTGCGCGTGGGAGGGCTTGGCCGCGTCGCTCGCGCGCGAAGAGGGCGCGACGGCGACGGCTCCCGTCAACGTCTACGCCTTCGAAGACCTCGTCGCCTACCACCTCTGGTTCGCGCTCGCGGACGAGCCGCGCTTCCGCGTCGCGGTCGTGCGCGGCCTGCCCGGCCTCCGGCAAGACCCGGCCTACTTCCTGCCGCGCCGTTTCGACGGCGTGAGCGTCGCCGACGCCGCCGCGCTCGACGGCCCGCGCCTCTGGCTCGCCTTCCGCGCCTCATCGCTCGACGAGACGCGCCCGCCCCTCAAAGCCCTCGCCGAGCGAGGCTACCGCGTCGGGCGAGTCCACGAATCGGCCGCCCGCGGCCAGCGCGCCTTCCTCGTCCTCGTCGCGAAGTAAAAAAGTTTCGGGCCGCGGGTTCCGAGTTGGAACTCGGAACCCGCGGCCCGAAACTTTCTTGACACCGGCGCGGCGGCGTTTGTTATAGTTTTTGTCACGGCCCTGACGCTGTGGTGCCACGCAGCCGCGGGCCGCCCTTGCCGCCGACTCACACCAATTTGCGCCCCCGCAACCTTCCGAGAGGTCTACATGAAAGGCATCCTCGTCCTCTGTTTCTGCGCCGCCGTGCTCCTCCGGCCGGCCGGCGGCGACGCGCGCCAGAGTCAGAACCCGCCGGCCGCCGAGCCGGTCAAGCACGGCGGCAAGATCGAGATGAAGTACGACGGCTTCCGGCGCGAGACGGTCGTCGCGCTCCGGCCCATGCCGGTCACCTGCGGCGGCGCGAAGGGCGCGGCCGGCATCACGAGCGGCGTCTGCGTCAACCTCGCCGCGTCGCTCCACTGCCCGGGGCAGCAGCTCGACTACGTCCGCCACGCGCGGCTGGAACTCACCTTCGAGACGAAGGACTGGGACAAGCGCCACCCGGCCGACCAGCGCGAGCTGTCGGCCGTCGCCGACGGCGAGACGATCAGGCTCGGCCGCCTCCAGCTCGTCAAACAGGAGGCCGGCGAGGGCTGGTTCGACAACCGCATGAAGGAGGTGCTTGAAGTCTCCGTCCCCTACGCCGTCTTCGAGAAGCTGGCGCGCGCGCAGTTCCTCGAAATGTCGGTGGGCCGCACCGGCTTCGGCCTCCGCGACAAGAACGTCGCCGCCCTGCGCGACCTCAACTCGCGCGTCCGCGCCTCGGCGCAGCAAAGCAACAGCCAGTAGACAGTAGACAGTAGTCAGTAGTCAGTAGTCAGTAGAAGAACCTTCGCGGCGCGCGGCCTGAGCGGAGGCGGAGGCGTCCGCGGGGCGGAGCCTACCGGCTACTGGCTACTGTCTACTGGCTACTGCTTTCGGTAGACTTCGCGGCCGTTGCTGAGTTCGACGGCGAGCTTGCCTTCGGAGTGGGCGAGGTCGAGGTGGGCGACCGCCTCGCTGGTGGCGAGGAAGCGGTGCACGTCGCCCGCGCCGGGGAAGAGTTCGCAGGCCACGTCCCACGCGGTCGCGCCCGCCTTGGGGACGAGGCGGATGACTTCGGTCTGGCGGTCGTTGATGGCGCGCAGGTAGCGGTTGAAGAGTTCTTCGTAGTCGGTGACCGGCTCGCCGTGGCCTCCGTGGACGAGCGTGGGCGAGAGCGAGCGCAGGCGCGCGAGGCTGACGAGGTACTCGGCGAGCGAGCGGAAGCGGCGCGAGGGGTCTACGGGGTCGGGCGACAGCACCGGGTTGGGCGTGATGCGCTTGAGGACGCAGTCGCCGGCGAAGACGGTGCGGTCGGCCTCGCGCAGGAACGAGCAGGAGCCGGGCGTGTGGCCGGGCGTGTGGACGACGCGCAAAGAGCCGCGCGCGAAGTCGATCTCGGCGTCGTCCACGAGCTCGGCGTGCTCGTGGTCTTCGAGCGCGTCGGCGAAGGCCCTCACGCCCTCGTACATCCGGCGCATCGCGCTGATCTCGTCCTCGGGCACGCCGGCGCGCACGAGCAGGTCGCGGTGCTCGGCGTACTCGAGGCGGCCGGCGCGGTGGCCCGTCTCCCACCCGTGGACGAGGACTTCGGCATCCTTCGCCTCGTCGCGCAACTGCTTCGCCAGCCCGCAGTGATCCTCGTGCGCGTGCGTCAGCACGATGCGCCGGATGTCGGAGGGGCGCACGCGCTCGCGGCGCAGGCCCTCCCGCAAAGCCTCCAGCGCCTCGCGCGTCTTCGGCCCCGTGTCGATTAAGGTCAGCGGCTCCTCCTTAATCAGGTAGACGTTGACCGGCCCGACGTAGAAGGGCGTTGGCACGGAAATGGGGACGATGAGCATAGAAGCGGTAGTCAGTAGCCAGTAGCCAGTAGCCAGTAGAAGAACCTCCGCGGCGCGCGGCCCGAGCGGAGGCGCAGGCGTCCGCGGGGCGGAGCCTACCGGCTACTGGCTACTGACTACCGGCTACTCTTTTAGTAGACGTACTTGTTCGCCCGGATCATCGCGTCGGCGAGCCGCTGGCGGGCGGCGACGGTGTTGATGGGCGTGTGCTTGGTGAAGCGGCGCAGGGCCGCGAGCAGCGTCCGCAGTTCGTCGCCCTCGGCCATCGCGGCGAGCGTGTCTTTGGCCGCCGACTCGACGCGGCCGACGGCGTCGTTGCAGAAGACGCGCGTCATGTCGAGGTAGGCCGAGGCCGCCTCCTCGCCCCGCGCGCCCACCATCTTCTCCGCGCGCAGGATGGCCGACTCCATCGCGTAGACGTCCATGATGATGTCGGCCGCGCCGAGCAGGACTTCCTGCTGCTCGGCGAGCGCCGTCATGTACTTCTGCGCCGCCGTGCCCAGCACCATCAGCGCGACCTTCTTGGCGTTCCCGAGCAGCCGCCGCTCGTAGGCCAGCGCGCCCTCGTCCTCGTCGAGCGACGGGGGCGCGGGCGAGAGCACCTCGTCCATCAAGGCCTGCGCGGCCGGGAGCAGGCCGAGCTTGCCGGCGACGGCGCGGCGCACGAGCATGCCGGGGATGAGCAGGCGGTTGATCTCGTTCGTGCCCTCGAAGATGCGGTTGATGCGCGAGTCGCGGTAAGCCTTCTCGGCCGGGTAGTCGGCCGAGTAGCCGTAGCCGCCGAAGATTTGCACCATCTCGTCCGAGACGAAGTCGCACCACTCCGAGAGGGCCACCTTGATGATCGAGCACTCGACGGCGTACTCCTCGATGGCGCGCAGCTTCGACTCGGGGTCGGAGGCGTCCGAGGTGGCGTTGATGGTCTGCTCGATGACGCCGAGCGTGCGGTAGACCATCGCCTCGCCGACCCACGTGCGGATCGCCATCTCGGCCAGCTTCTTGCGGATCGCCCCGAAGCTGGAGATGGGCTTGCCGAACTGGTGTCGCTCGTTGGCGTAGCGGACGGCCTCCTGCGTCGCCAGCTTCATCCCGCCGCTGCACATCGCGCCCAGCTTGAATCGGCCGATGTTGAGGATGTTGAAGGCGATCTTGTGCCCCTTGCCGACCTCGCCGAGCAGGTTCGAGACCGGCGTCTTCACGTTGTCGAGGGCGAGCGCCGTGGTCGAAGAGCCTTTGATGCCCATCTTGTGCTCTTCGGCGCCGCTCGTCAGCCCCTCCTGCCGCTCGACGATGAAGCCGCTGAACTTCTCGCCGTCGACCTTGGCGAAGACCACGAAGAGGTCGGCGAAGCCGCCGTTCGTGATCCACATCTTCTCGCCCTTGATGACGTAATGCGTGCCGTCTTCGGAGAGGCGCGCGGTCGCCTTGGCGGCGAGCGCGTCGGAGCCCGACCCGGCCTCGGTCAGCGCGTAGGCCGTGATCAGCTCGCCCGAGACGATCTTCGGGATGTACTTCTGCTTGGCCTCCTCGGTGCCGTAGTAGAGGATGGGGAGGAGGCCGATGCCGCCCTGCGCGCCCATCGTCGTGGCGAACGAGGCGGCGCGGCCGAGGTACTCGCCGATGATCGCGCCCGAGACCTGATCGAGCCCGAGGCCGCCGTACTCCTCGGGCACGGTCGCGCCGACGAAGCCCAAGTCGGCGCCCTTGCGCACCAGCTCGCGCGAGATCGACCAGTCCTTCGTCTTCTCCAGCTCGTCCATGCGCGGGCGCACCTCGTTGTCCATGAACTGGCGCGAGGTGTCGGCGATCATCCGGTGCTCCTCGGTGAAGTCCTCCGGCGTGAACGCGTCCTCGGGCGAGCGCTCCTCGATCAGGAAGCTCCCGCCCACGACGATCTTCTTCTCTTCGGCAACGGCTGACATGCTCACGTCCTTTCGAGTTATGAGTTTGGGGTTACGACTTCGGAATCCGGCGAGCCGCCCGCGCGCGCCCGGCCGAGCGCCCACGCGCCGACGCCGACGCCCGCGACTTCGGTTAAAGCCAAGACGACCGACGACACCTGAAAGACCCTCCGCCAGCCCTCGGGGCCGGGCACGTGCAGCACGTGGTCGGGGCTGACGGCGACGAAGTGGTTGTAGACGCCGAAGGCGAGCGACCCGGCCATCGAGGCGAGCAGGACGAGGGCCGCGGCCCGCCGCGCCCGCGTCCGGAAGAGCGCCGCCGCGACGAGCGGCGCGGCCATGACGACGACGAGGATGAACAGGTTCCCGAGCGGCCCGGCGTAGACGCCGACCCGCGTGTGGGCGAGGCTGTGGACGCCGACGGCCGCGGCGTGCGCCAACACCGCCAGCGTCGCGTACCCGATCGTCTTGCGCTCGTACTCGTCCAAAGTGTTCACGCGCCCCGCGACGCGCCGGGGCGTGGCGGGCCTCAGCCCAGACGTTCAAAAATCCCGGCCGCGCCCATGCCGCCGCCGACGCACATCGTGACCATGCCGTAGCGGCCGCCCCTGCGCTCAAGCTCGCGCAGGATGGTGGCGGTCAGCTTCGCGCCCGTGCAGCCTAAGGGGTGGCCGAGGGCGATGGCCCCGCCGTTGACGTTCACGCGCTCGGGGTCGAGGCCGAGCGTCCTGATGACGGCGAGGCTCTGCGCGGCGAAGGCCTCGTTCAGCTCGATCACGTCGATCTCTTCGAGGCGGAGTCCGGCCATCCGCAAGACCTTCGGGATGGCGTGGACGGGGCCGATGCCCATCTCCTCGGGCGGGCAGCCGGCGGTCGCGTAGGCGACGAAGCGGCCGAGCGGCTTCAGGTTCGACCGGCGGGCGCGCTCGTCGGACATGATGACGGCGGCGGCCGCGCCGTCCGACATCTGCGAGGCGTTGCCGGCCGTGATGGTGCCCGCGGCGTGGAAGGCCGGCCGCAGCTTCGCCAAGCCCTCCTCGCTCGTGTCGCGGCGCACGCCCTCGTCCTTCGTGAACGTCACCTCGCGCCGCGCCTTCTTCCCCCTCGCGTCCAGCTCCTCGAAGGTGACCTTGAGCGGCACGATCTCGTCCTCGAACTTCCCGGCGTCCTGCGCGGCGGCCGCGCGGCGGTGCGACTGGAGGGCGAAGGCGTCCTGCTCCTCGCGCGAGACCTCGTACTTGCGCGCGACGTTCTCGGTGGCGAGGCCCATGTTGAGGTAGAAGTCCGGGTAGTGCTCGACGAGGTACGGGTTGGGCCGGATGATGTGGCCGCCCATCGGGATGAGCGACATCGTCTCGAGCCCGCCGGCGACGATCACGTCCGCGCCGCCCGTGCGGACGCGGTCGGCGGCGAGGGCGATGGACTGGAGGCCCGACGAGCAGAAGCGGTTGATGGTCATGGCGCTGGTCTCGACGGGGAGGCCGGCGCGGATGGCCGCGGCGCGCGCCACGTTCATGCCCTGCTCGGCCTCGGGCATGGCGCAGCCCATGATCACGTCCTCGACCTCCGACTTCTCCACGCCCTCGGCGCGCCGAAGCGCCTCCTCGATGACGGCCGCGCCCATCTCGTCGGGCCGCGTGTTCTTCAGAGTCCCCTTCGGGGCCTTGCCGACCGCCGTGCGCACGGCGGAAACCACGACTGCTTCTCTCATAATTGCTCCGTAAAAGTTCTCAGTTGTCAGTCATCAGTCATCAGTTTTGAGAGCCACGTTACTTAAGCATTTTAGATGCGCGGCCCCGCGGCGGCGTTCGGGTAAAGACTTCTGACTGACAACTGATAACTGATAACTGATGACTCCTAAATCGCCACCTCGACCTCGGCGAGCGGCTCCAGCGCGCGTAAATCTTTCGGCTCGATCTCGACGAGGAAGCCGCGCTTGCCGCCGTTGATGTAAATCTTCGGCAGGCCGAAGATCGTCCGCTCGACGTAGACGGGCAGCCGCGAGCGCGTGCCGAAAGGGCTCGTGCCGCCGACCATGTAGCCGGTGTGGCGCTGCGCCGCGGCGGGGTCGCACGGCCGCACGCTCTTGACGCCGAGCGCCCGCGCCAACCGCTTCGTCGAGACCTCGCGGTCGCCGTGCATCAGGACGACGAGCGGCCGCCGGGCGTCCGTCTCCATCACCAGCGTCTTGACCACCGCGTGCTCGTCCACGCCCAGAGCCGCGGCCGACGCCCGCGTCCCGCCCCGCTCCTCGTACTCGTAGAGGTGCGGCGCGAACCCGATCCTCTTCTCACGCAGCGCGCGCACGGCCGGGGTGACGGGGTACTCCATAAAGGGGATTTTCGATCTTTGAATCGCGAGCCTCGATTCGGCCTTCGGCCGCCGGTGTTCGGCCTGACTGACGGCTCGCTTTCAACCGCGATTCAAAAATCCTAAGTCTCAAGTCCCTGCGCCGGGAAGCCCGGCGTCTCGGTCACGCGCCGCGCCTGCCGGAGGTGACGCCGCTCGTGCGTGACGACGATGCGGAAGGCGTCGAGCAGGCTGTAGGTGATGAAGCCGGAGACGGGCGAGGTGACTATCGTCCGCTTCAGGTCGGCCGAGGCGGCCGCCGCCCGCATCAGCGCGGCCAGCTCCGTCTGGTGCGCCGCGAACTGCTCGACCACGTCGGGCGCGATGTCGCTCGCCGAAGGGACGAGCTTGCGCGGCGCTTTGAACGCCCGGCCGCCGTCCTTCGCGAGCGAGCCTTCGATGAGCCGGCCGAAGAAGCCCGAGAGCGGCGACCAACGCTCCCACGCGCTGCCGCGCCGCTCGCCGCGCGCGATGCGTTCGAGGACGGGGACGAAGCCGGCGTTGGCCTTCATCAGGTGCTCGAAGCACTGGCCGACGCTCCAACGCTCCGGCCCCGGCTTCCAGTTGACCTGCGCCGCCGACAGGCGCCCGAACCCGCGCCGCGCCTCCTCGGCCACCGCGCCCAGCTCCGCGGTCAGGCGCCCGACCTCGCCGTCCAACACATTCGCGCCCATCGCCCGCCTCCCATCGGCCGCCGGGTAGAGACCAACCCGGCGCCCGTCACCCTCTTCAGTTCCGCAGCGGCTTGCCGGTCTTCAGCATGTGCGCGATGCGCTCCTGCGTCTGGCGGTGGCCGCACAGCGAAAGGAAGGCCTCGCGCTCAAGGTCTAAGAGGTACTGCTCCGAGACGCGCGTCTCGTGGTTGAGGTCGCCGCCCGTCAGTATCCGCGCGAGCTTCTCGCCGATGACGGCGTCGTAGTCCGAGATGAAGCCGCCGCGCTTCATCTGGTGGATGCCGAGCTTGAGGGTCGCCAGCGCCGCGTTGCCGAGCGCGAGCACGTCCGCGCGCGGCGCGGGCTGCGTGTAGCCGGTCGCGGCGAGGGCCAAGACCTCCTGCTTGGCGTCGGCGATGAGGCGGTCGGCGTTCATCGAGTACGAATCCTCTTCGCGCAGGAAGCCGAGCGTCTTGGCCTCGGCCGCGGAGGTGGCGACCTTCGCCATCGCGACGGTCTCGAAGGCGCGCCTGACGAAGGGGAACGGGTCGGCGTCCGTCACGCCCGGCGGGATCGAGTCGAGCGCGCGCACCAGCATCTCCTTCGTGCCGCCGCCGGCCGGGATGAGGCCGACGCCGACCTCGACCAGCCCGATGTAAGTCTCGGCCGAGGCGCGCACGCGGTCGGCGTGCAGGGTCATCTCGCAGCCGCCGCCGAAGGTCATCTGGAAGGGCGCGACCACCACCGGCTTCGGCGAGTAGCGCAGGGACATCGTCGCCTGCTGGAACTGCCGCACGCCGAGGTCGATCTCGTCCCACTCCTCCTCCTGCGCGCCCAAAAGGACGAGCATCAGGTTCGCGCCGACCGAGAAGTTCTGCCCCTGATTGCCGACCACGAGGCCGACGAAATTCTTCTCGACCTCCGAGAGCGCGAGCCTGACCATCTGGAGCGTGTCCGAGCCGATGGAGTTCATCTTCGAGTGGAACTCCAGACAGGCCACGCCGTCCCCGAGGTCGAGCAGGGACGCGCCCGCGTTCTTCTTGATGACGCCCGCGCGGTCTTTCAAAGACTTCAGGATGATGACGCCGGGCGGCTGCGAGACGGGCGCGTACTCGCCTTTGGCGAAGTCGAAGTAAAGCTCCTGCCCGTTCTCCTTTTTGTAGAAGGAGGTCGCGCCCGCGTCGAGCATCCGCCGGACGTTCTCGGGAACCTCGCGCCCCTCCTCGCGCATGCGCGCGACCGACTTCTCGACGCCGACGGCGTCCCACGTCTCGAAGACGCCCAGCTCCCAGCCGAAGCCCCACTTCATCGCGCGGTCGACCTCGACGACCGTGTCGGCGATCTCGGGGATGCGGTTGGCGGCGTAGGCGAACACCCGCGCGCTCGTCTTCCAGAGGAACTCGCCGGCGCGGTCTCTGCCCCAGACCAGAGACTTGACGCGCTCGCGCGTGTCCTCGATGTTCTTGGCCGCGTCGAGCGAGGGCAGCTTGACCTTCTGCGACGGCTGGTATTCGAGCGTGGCGTGGTCGAGCACCCAGATGTCCTGCTTGCCGCCCTCGCCCTTCTGCCTGCGGTAGAAGCCGCCCTTCGTCTTGTTGCCCAGCATCCCGCGCTCGACCATCCGCCGGATGAACTCGGGCGCGTTGTAGACCTCGCGGTCTTCGTCCTCGGGCACGGCCTCGTAAAGATTCTTCGCGACGTGCGCGAACACGTCCAACCCGACGAGGTCGAAGAGGCGGAAGGTCGCCGTCTTCGGGCGGCCCACGGCCTGCCCCGTCATCTTGTCCACCTCCTCGATGGAGTAGCCGTCTTCGAGCATCGTCTCGACGGTGACGAGGCCGCCGTAGGTTCCGATGCGGTTGGCGATGAAGTTCGGCCGGTCTTTGGCGACGACGACGCCCTTGCCCAGCCGCTGGTCGAGGAAGCCGTAGACGGAGCAGGAGACTTCGGGTTTAGTCCACTCGGTGCGGATCAGTTCGACGAGGTGGAGGTAGCGCGGCGGGTTGAAGAAGTGCATCCCGAGGAAGTGCGCGCGGAAGTCCTCGGAGCGCCCCTCGGCGAGCTGCCGGATGGGGATGCCGCTCGTGTTCGAGGCGACGACCGAGCCGGGCCGCCGGTGCTTCTCGACCTGCTCGTAGAGCCGCCGCTTGATCTCCAGATTCTAGACCACGGCCTCGACGACGAGGTCGCAGTCCTTGAGCCTCTGGAGGTCGTCCTCGAAGTTGCCGACCGAGACGAGCGCGGCCCGCTCCGGCGTGAAGAAGGCGGCCGGCTTGGCCTTCTTCGCCGCCTCCAACCCGGCGCGCGCGACGCGGTCGCGCACCTCGCGGGCTTCGAGCGTCAAGCCCTTCGCCGACTCCTCGGCCGAAGGCTCCTTCGGCA
This sequence comes from Pyrinomonadaceae bacterium, assembly GCA_035563275.1. GTDB lineage: Bacteria > Acidobacteriota > Blastocatellia > Pyrinomonadales > Pyrinomonadaceae > QHXN01. Next base: position 2,090 of record DATMVI010000570.1, on the reverse strand, counting down.
CGATGTCGAGCAGGAGGGTGGGGATGCCGGCGTTCGCGAGGTGCGCCGCGATCTGCGCGCCCATCGTGCCGGCGCCGAGCACGGCGGCCTTCTCAAACCGAATCATAAGGGACACGGAAGCCTTTCGTCGGAATTCGCCAACCGGGCGACGGCCCATCATACTGAATGAGTATTCATTCAGGCAAGGTCAGGCGGCGCGCTTTCCGGTGCGGGCGTGAAGAAAAGTCGCCGTCTAGGTTCGGGCATAAATTGATATTTGTCGGGCATAAGATGGAATTTGTCGGCCATAATATGAAATTTGAGTAAAGCTGAATCCAAACGTGGTGCCGCCACTGGGCCCCCCTAGAGTAAGAAGTAACCTTGCGGGAGCGCAGCCTACGCCTTCTTCCCCAACCCGAATTCCCGGACCAGCGTCACGAACTCGTCGCGCCCCACTGCGGCCCCCACGGCCCTGATGCGGCGCAGGCTCTGGCCCGCCGCGCCCAAGATCCGGTCCTTCATGTCGTCCCGGGCCTTCCTGCCGGGGTCGTCATGGTAGACGCTGTCGAGCTCGTAGAAGAAGATTGGCTGGTAAAGCGCGTTGACGTGGTCGAAGACGACACAGTCGATGATCGCCCGGAAGAAGTAGTCCCGCTCCTCCTTGCTCAGCCGGTCTCTCACCTTCTCGAAGTCGACGACGCTCTGCACGGCCACGTTCGGGTAAACGATGTGCTGGTGAAAGACCTCCACCAGCGCGCCGAAGAAGTCGCGCTCCTGCTTCGAACGGAAGAGCGATCGGCGCCCGTCTGCCTCGGCTACGTTCCGGTTCTCGGTGACCCTGATCTTGTGGCTTTGGGAGTGCGCGACCCTCTTCGGGAGGGAGTCGTCGTACTGCTTGATGACCGAGGCGCAATACTCGTCGTCGGGCAGGTGGCGCGCGTAGTCATAGGCCCCGGCCAAGTCCTTCCTACCCATCCGGCTCCTCGCCAGGTTGATGATCAGAGAGCGGTAGCGAGCGGCGTCGACCCTGAACTTCCCCTCCGTGTGGGCGAAATGTAGGTACTGGAGCGCGGCAACAGTGTCCTCGTCGAGCGCTTCCGTCGCTACGTGAGCGAAGAACTCATCGGTAAAGGTCTGGATGGCTAGGCGGGAGACGTCGTCCGAGGCCACCTCCCGGTGGTGACGGTAGACGATGGCCATCACCTCCGGCCACTTCTTCCGCAGTATCAGTTGGAACAGCTCCTCCCGATCCATGGCTTTCCTCCCCGGCTCTGGACAGGGACAGTATAAATCGGCTGTACCATCTATCTTGAGTCTAAAATCTACTAGTCAGAATCGTCATCGAAGTACTCGATAGTTGACCCACAGTCGCCGGAACTCTATCTGCTCAAGGAGGCTCTTCAAGCACTGATCTGCGAGCTGGGAAGAAGTCAGGAAGGGCTCATCCTCTTCCTCGCGCCACCCGCCGGAGGACTAAATTGGTTCATGTGTTAGAAGCGTGAGAAGCAGACTGAACCGGTTCTAAAGTGTTCACGAAAGAAGGGACACCCACCCCCGAAAATCCTGGCCGAAGTGCGTCGTTACATTAGATTAAACCAGTTCACAGAGCGGTTTTGTTGCCTGTAAAATAACTGTGTTTACTATCTCTTGAATTCAGATACCTTTTTAACAGCGTCAACCAGGGACGAGGCCACAAAACATCGATTCGCAAGACCTATCGTACTAAGGTAGTGAACAGGTGTAGTTTGATTAATAATTTCCCACTGGGCCCGATCAACTTGTATTAAATCGATCTCGGCGTCGTGCTTGATAAACTCAAGCATCCGCTTGGTGTCCCTGAGGGTATTGGCAAGCCTTCCTTTTACTTTAGCATCAGCGGTTCCTGCTGCCACCCTAAAGGGCCTATCTTCAGAGTTCGTGGCTGAGTCCTGTAACTTGTACTGGGCTTCAATTTCGTTATAAATCTCCGGCCCTAGTGCTGTGTAACAGTAGTTGTTGTAGGAATGAGCCCGCCTCTTGTATGCTGCCGACATGCCTAGGAAAGCACAGCCCGTCAGCTTAACCGACGACGAACTCCGCTCTTTGACAGCGCTCACTAAGCGCGGCAAGAC
>DATMVI010000569.1:0-4157 GCA_035563275.1 Pyrinomonadaceae bacterium | reverse complement strand
TCCCGCCCTGAACTGGCAACTCGAAACTCGCAACCCGAAACTGTATACTGTGGCGGCCGGGAAGCAACGACGGCCCGCGCCGGGCGCATCGAAAGACGGGCACGGAAGCGGCTACAGACAGGTCTCGAAGACACGCGCTCCCCGCCACTCTCAAGTCTATGAAAACCGCCAGATTCTGGATTTTGTTCACGGCCCTCGCCGCCCTCGGCGCGTCCGCGCAGGCGCCCCGCACGGCCGAGGCGCAGCAGCCGACCGCCCAGCCCCGCCAGACGCCCGCGCCCGCGCGCCCGCAGGACGAGGCCGAAGACCAGACCACCGTCACGCGCGTCGTCCGCGTGCCCGTCACCGTCATCGACAAGAAGACGAAGAAGCCGGTCGTCGGGCTGACGCGCAACGACTTCATGGTCTTCGAGGACAAGCGGCCGGTGCAGTTCGACTTCCTCGGCGAGCTCAAGGAGCTGGAGAAGCTGCCCATCTACGTCGGCGTGCTGATGGACACCTCCGGCTCGACCTCGGGCAAGCTGAAGTTCGAGCAGGAGGCCGCCATCAACTTCGTCTTCAGCGTGACGCGCACGCGCCGCGACCACGCCGCCTTCGTCACCTTCGACGACGAGGTCAACCTCCGTCAGGACTTCACGAAGAATCAGGACCTGCTCGTCAAGGCCATCCAGAGCGTCAGGAAGCCGGGCGCGCAGACCTCGCTCTACGACGCCGTGTGGCTCATCTGCGACGAGAAGATGCGCGGCGTCAACAGCCCGCGCCGCGCGCTCGTCGTCATCACCGACGGCGACGACACCTACAGCCGCGCCCGCCTCGACGACGCCATCCAGATCGCGCAGCAGACCGACACCATCATCTTCGCCGTCTCGACGAAGGGCGGGTTCTCGGGCAGCGCCGTGCCGGGCGTCGAGGCCGGGACGGTCAAGGACAGCGGCGACAAGAGCCTCCAGCGGCTCGCCGAGGAGACGGGCGGGCGCGCCTTCTACACCGGCGACATGCTCGCGCTCGAACGCGCCTTCAAGCAGATCGGCGAGGAGCTGCGCTCGCAGTACCTCCTCACCTACAAGCCGGAGGGGCCGTTCGACGGCTCGCTCCGCGAGATCGAGGTCAAGCTCGTCGACGCCGACGGCAAGCGGGTCAACGCCAAGCGCGGCTACCGGATCGACCGGGAGCCGCCGAAGCAGTAAACAGAGGTCGTCGGCCGCCGGTCAAGAAAAGACCGGCGGCCGGCGACTCTGGCCGATGATTCACGAAAGAAGATGTTGATGTCCGGTCGTAACAGTTTGACGCGCACGCTGGCCGTGGCCGCCGCCGCCCTCCTGACGCTGGCGGGCGGCGTCTGGCCTTCGCGCGCGCAGCAGCAGTCCGGCCCGCCCGCGCAGCAGCGGCCGGCGCCGGCCCGCCCCGACGAGGAGATTGACGAAGACGACGTGGTGCGCGTCGAGACCGACCTGACGAACCTTCTGTTCACGGCCGTTGACCGCAACAAGCGTTTCGTCACGACGCTCCGGAAGGAGGACGTGCGCGTCCTCGAAGACGGCGTGGCGCAGGAGATCACGGCCTTCCAGCGCGAGACCGACCGCCCGCTCTCGCTCGCCATCCTCATCGACACGAGCAGCTCGCAGGAGCGGACGCTGCCCGAGGAGAAGTCGGCCGCGCAGCGCTTCGTCGACGCGGTCATCCGCCCGAGCAAGGACGAGGTGGCGGTGCTCTCGTTCACCGGCGAGACGACGCTCGAACAGGGCCTGACGGGCACGGTGGCGCGCGTCAGGCAGGCCATCGACCGCGTCGAGTTCATCCCGCCCTCGGGCTACATCGGCGGCGGGATGGTCGTCGGCGGCGGGCGCGGCACGCCGCCCATCTCCGGCGACAACCAGATGCGCGCCGGCTCGACCGCCATCTGGGACGCCGTCTGGGTCACGACGCGCGAAGTCCTGCAAGAGACTTCGGACAAGACGCGCCGCGCCGTCATCCTGCTCTCGGACGGCGTCGACACCAGCAGCCGCCTCAAGATGCAGGAGGCGGTGGACTCCGCGCTCAAGACCGACGCCACCATCTACTGCATCGGCATCGGCGACAGCTTCAGCTTCGACGGCGTGGACGAGGGCAGCCTGCGCAAACTCTCCGAGCGCACGGGCGGCCGCGCCTTCTTCCCGCGCGACGAGGAAGACCTCCGCGTCGCCTTCGCGCAGATTCAGGACGAGCTGCGCTCGCAGTACCTGCTCGCCTACTCCTCGACCAACAAGGCGAAGGACGGCAGCTTCCGCAAGGTGCAGATCGAAGTCGTCAACCCCGAGCTGGCCCGGCAGAACATGCGCCTCACCTACCGGCAGGGCTATTTCGCCCAGAGCGCCACGGCCGCGCCGCCCCGGAGGCGCTAGGCGGCGGGGAGGGCACGCCGACGAAAGGCGGAAGGGGGAGGGCGAGAGCCGCGCCGGCTCTCGCCCTCCCCCTTCCGCCTTTCGCGCCCGGCGCTAGGCCGTGGCGCCGCCGTGCCCTATTATCTCTTCCGCCCCGTCGTTCGGTCTGACCTCAACTAAGGAGCGGTAGCGACAATGAAAATCCCCGTGTTCGTCTCCTGCCCGACGACTTTGAGTGAAGAGCAGGAGAAGTGCCGGCAGTTGATCGAAGTCGAGTTGGACCTCCAGCAGTTCGAAGCGCGCGCGCTGGGTAGGAGCGACTACCCGTCGGAGTACCCCCTCCGCGAGGTCTACAGCATCGCGACGCGGTGCGCCGGCGGCATCATCCTCGGCTTCAGCCAGTTCGAAACCGAGACCGGCGAATGGAAGAGAGGCTCGGCGTCGGCCAGAGCCCAGAGCGGCCGTATCGCCTTCCCGACCCCGTGGAACCACCTTGAGGCCGGCATCCTTTTCGGGTTGAGGATACCGCTCCTGATCTTCCGCGAGCCCGACATCAGCGGGGGCATCTTCGACGTGGGCACGTCCGATTTGTTCGTCCACACCATGCCCAAGCCCTCCGCGGGCGGGAGCGAAAGCGAAGACGACAGCCTGCGGCAGGTGTTCCTCAAGTGGGGGGCCAGAGTCAGGCACGAGTACTACTGCGATACGCGTTAAGGGCCGCCCGCCCGCAGACCCGCCCGGCCTGACGCCCTCGGCCGCGCGCCTCTCGCCGTCGCCTCCCCCTCCCGCGCCGGAGGCCCGCGCCCGGCGCGGGTCGCGCGGGGGCGGCCGACCCCGCAAATCGTTGTTAGTGACACCGGCGTTTTCGCTTTGCTATACTTTGAAAGGCTTCGCGGCCGAGCTTCCCACCCGGCCGGCCGCGGTCGCCAGTAGCCAAAGGGCGTCCCCATTCTGCCGAGGACTGCCGGCCCCCACCTCCCAGAAACTCTTACCCGGGCGTCGCCCGTGACCGACCGAGACACGCCGCCTTCGGGCCGGGCGCGACCCCGCGTCGCCGCCGGCTGGAGAGTGCCATGCCCCTGTCAGAAATCTTCCCGGTGGACTACGCCGACCCCGACCTCGGCCTGAGCGCCTCGGTCCGCCAACTCGAAGCCCTGACCGCGCTGGCCGCCGCGCCGCAGACGGGGCGCGAGCTGGAGCAGCTCCTCGCCGGCCTCGCCGACACCATCACGGAGCTGACCGACTACCGCTCCTGCCTCATCATCCTCCTCTCCGACGAGTCGCCCTACCGCCGCCGCATCCTCTCGCGCTCCTCGAACATCCCGGCCGAGTACCTCGAACGCGCGGACGGGCTCGCCTACCCGCGCGCCGATGTCGAGCGGCTCATCGGGTGCGGCGTCCGCATCGGGGTCGGGGCGCTGGGCTTCGCCTCCTACTTCCCGCCGAGCCACTACCACCTGCTCGACGAGTTCGGGGTCGTGCGCTTCAAGGCCGACGTGCCGCGCCCGCTGCCCGACTACGGCGAGGCCCCGTGGCACGAGGGCGACGAGCTGTTCGTCCCGCTCGTCACGCACGAGGGCGAGCTGGTCGGCCTCATCGCGCTCGACGACCCGCGCTCGGGGCGCGCGCCCGACCGCCGGAGCGTGCTGCCGGCCGTCGCCTTCGCGCGCCAGACGGCGCAGCTCATCGCCCGCCAGCGCGACGCCGAGCGGCTCGCCGCGCAGGCCGAGCGCGAGGCCCTCGTCAACCGCATCACGCGCGCCGTCCGCCAGTCGCTCGACGCCGAGGAGGTCTTCC